>NZ_QVGZ01000009.1:0-126437 GCF_003603345.1 Faecalibacterium sp. AM43-5AT | reverse complement strand
ATGTATTCCTTCAATGGTAACAATCATGGAGATTAGTGTTTATCTGGAGATTAATGGAACGCTAAAGCAGAAGTGGGAAACCTTTACTGACCTTTCGGATGCCAAGAATCGCAAGAAAGAGGTCGAATACAAGGAATCGGTTGGAACTTTTGTAGTTCCACAGTGCAAAACCCTTAACGACTTGCTTCCTGAATATGTTGCCCTCTATGGAAAAAGTAAATGGGCACTTTCAACCTATCAGGCAAACACTGCACTGATTGCCAATTACATAGCTCCGCTCATCGGCTCGATGAAGTTGCAGGATATCTCCACTCGTGTGATCGAGGGGTATTATCAGCGGTTGCTCAAATATGAGGCTGCTGACCCTATGTGTGGGAAGCGGAAGCACCAGTTTGTTTCCCCCAGTACAGTCCGTTCGGTTCATAAGATTCTGCGGAGCGCCTTTGAGCAGGCTGTAAAATGGGAACTCATGGAAAAGAATCCCTGCATTTACGCTACCCTGCCCAAGTACACTTCCAAGAAACGTGATATTTGGACAGCCGAAACGCTGTTCCGTGCTTTGAAAGTTTGTGATGATCCGAAGCTGCGGCTGTGCATCAATCTCTCGTTCTCCTGCTCCCTGCGTTTGGGCGAACTGCTCGGCCTGACTTGGGATTGCGTGGATATCTCCCCTGAAAGCATTGATGCAGGACGCGCATCCATTTACATAAGAATACCATAAGACCCTTCCTTTTACAAGACAATGCGCATTTCCATTCGCACTGTTACATAGACCAGAGTTTTCTCGCAGAAAGCTCTGGTCTTTTTCTATTGAAAACATTAGTCCATCACACCAGTTACGGCTGTATGGACTGGTTCACGAATGCTAAACAAGCAAATATCCGTAGGGAAACGTACACTTCCCAGCTAATGAAAGGTGGGCATTTTACAATGAACCTTCCACTTTTCATTAGCTCTGCTAATTTTCTGCTAATGAAAAGCCTTTTACTCGTTTTATTTCGGGGTTTGTGTTCTTTACTCGGATTGACAGCACAACAAAAAATCCATTGATAAAACGTTACTTGTTTTACCTACTTTTGTCTAGGATTTATTGCTTCAGCCCCTACTCCTAAGCCTGAGGCCCCCGGTTCGAATCCGGGCGGGGACATCCTTTTAAGAAAATGCGAAGGTCATTTTTCCATGTGAAAGACGATCTTCGCATTTTTTATTTTGAACCAAACCCCAAAATTAGCCAGCTAATGCCATTAGCAGAATTTTCGGTTTCAGCTAATAAAATCAGGTTCCCAGCTAATTGAGGCCAAAATCGCCGTTTTCTATGCTTTATGCAACTTCACAGCATAAGAAAACCTTTTGGACATACAAAAAGCGCAGAAGGCTTCCTTTGAGAAACACCTTCTGCGCTTTTTTGTTTTACATTGCGATCCAGCCCAGAGCATTTGCCACAGAGCTGATCAGGATAATGGCCGCAAAGATGGGGCACAGATACTGGATCATGAAGTTGAAGATCTTTTTGCGGCGGAAGGGCTTGCCGCTCAGCGTCACCTCTTCTTCGATCTTCTGCACGCCGATCACGCGGGACACCAGCAGGCAGGTAGCAATGGCTGCAATGGGCATCATGACAGAGTTGGTGAGGAAATCGAAGAAATCCAGAAACTGCATTCCGAACACCGTCACGCCCGCCAGCGGGCCATAGCCCAGTGCCGAAAGGCTGCCCAGCGCCACCATGATCAGGCCGATCAGTGCCGTTGCGCGCTCGCGGCTCCAGCCCAGCTCGTCCTCAAAGGTGGAGACAGCGCTCTCGGTCAGGGCAATGGAGCTGGTCACGGCTGCAAACAGCACCAGCAAAAAGAACAGGATGCCCACCACATGGCCAAAGCCCATGCTCTCGAACACCTTGGGAATGGTAATGAACATCAGCGCCGGACCGGCCTGCAGGGTGTCCGGGTCGCCGCCGGAGAAGGAGAACACCGCCGGAATGATCATCAGGCCCGCCATGATGGCAATGGCCGTGTCAAACACTTCCACGTTCTCGGTGGATTCCTCAATGGAGACATCCTTTTTCATATAGGAGCCAAAGGTGACCAGAATGCCCATGGCAATGGACAGCGAATAGAACATCTGGCCCATGGCCGTGACCACCGTCATCCAGGAAAAGTTTGCCATGTTCGGCACCAGAAAATACTTCACGCCTGCCAACGCACCCGGGCGCGTGACCGCGTAGCCCGCAATGACCACCGAAAGCACCACCAGCACCGGCATCATCACCTTGGAAACACGCTCCACGCCGTTGCGCACACCGGCAAAGATGATGGCCAGCGTAAAGGCCGTGAAGATCAGAAAGCACACCTCTGCCGACAGTCCGCTGGAAATGAAATTGGAAAAATAACCGTCCTGCGAAAGCTCACTGCCATGGCCGCTGATATACTCCGACAGATAGCGGATGACCCAGCCGCCGATGACCGAATAGTACGGCACGATCAGAATGGGAATGACCGCATTGATCCAGCCGCCGAACCGCAGGCCGCCCTTTTTGCCAAAAGCTCCAAAGGCACCCACCGGGCTTTTGTGGGTCATGCGGCCCAGTGCCGTTTCGGCCACGATCATCGTGTAGCCAAAGGTGACGGCCAGCACGATGTACACCAGCAGAAAAATGCCGCCGCCGTATTTCGCGGCGAGGTACGGAAACCGCCAGATGTTGCCCAGACCCACCGAAGCGCCTGCGGCCGACAGCACAAAGCCGATCTTGCCGGAAAAGGCGCTGCGCTTTTGTTTTTGCGTATCCATGATTTAATTCCTCTTTTCCTATATTCCTATACACAAGTGGCCTTAGTGTACCATATCTGTCCGTCAAATACAACGGTCCCGCCTGTTTGCGTGCAAAAAAAAACAAACAGCGCCCCGCAAGGGAGCGCTGCCTGTTTTTATAAGAGGTATACGCGTTGCTCTCAGAAGATGCTGTAGCCCAGCAGCTGCGGCAGGGCGGTGGTAAGCGGGCCCCACAGGCTGATGGAGATCAAAACGATCACGTTGCAGATCACGTAGGGCGCTGCGCCCTTGAAGATCTCAATGATGGGCATACGGTTGATCTTATTGCAGGCGTTCAGGCACATGCCGACCGGCGGGGTGACCAGACCAATGGCCAGACCGGTGATCATCATGGCACCGAACTGCAGCGGCGAGAAGCCGTACTGCACCATGACCGGCAGCAGGATGGGAGTGAGCAGCAGGATGGCCGGGCTGACGTCGATGAAGGTGCCGATCATCAGGATCAGCACATCGAAGATCAGCGCAATGGCCCATGCGGGCATGTTCAGGGACATGAAGAAGGCACCCACCGTCTGCGGCACCTTCTGCATGGTCAGCACCCATGTGAAGATGGTGGTGAAGCCGATGATGAGCATGATGGAGGAAGAAGAGATCAGGGTCTTTTTCAAAGCCTCCCAGACACCCTTCCATGTCAGCTCCTTGTAGACGAAGAAGCCCACCAGCATGGAATACAGCACGGCCACACCGGCACTTTCGGATGCAGTGCACACGCCGAAGGAAACACAGATGATGATGAACAGCGGCATGATGAGGGCAGGGATGCCGGAAAGCAGGCTCTTGGCGGCGCGCTTGCCGTCAAACTTGACCTTTTCCGGATGCCAGCCCTTCTTGGCGCTGATGATGTACACCAGCACCAGCTGGGTCAGACCGATCAGGATGCCGGGCACGGCACCTGCCACGAACAGCGCACCCACCGATGCACCGGAGATCATGGAGTAAACGATCATGGGTGTGGAGGGCGGGATGATCATGCCCATGGTAGAGGATGCCACCGTGATACCGGCAGAAGCTTCCGGCGGGTAGCCTTCCTTCTCCATGGCGGGGATCAGGATGGAACCCAGAGCCGAGGTATCGGCCACAGAGGAACCGGAAATGCCGCCAAAGATCATGGAAGCCACAATGTTCACTTCGCCCAGACCGCCGCGGATGGGCCGCAGCAGTTCCATGCAGAAGTTAATAATGCGCTGGGTGATGCCGCCGGTGTTCATCAGTTCGCCAGCCAGCATGAACAGCGGCATGGCGATCATCAGCTCACTGTAGGCACCGTTCCACACGCGCTGCGGCAGCATGGTGATAAAGGTAGGTGCATAGATCAGGATGTAGGTCACGCAGGAAGCACCGATGGCGAAAGCCAGCGGGATGCCCAGCGCGGCAAAGAAGATCAGCAGCACCAGAAGGATGAGCATTGCCATAGTTGTGTATTCTCCCCTTTCCGCTTATGCGTCGTCACGGCTCAGCGCCTGATTCTTGGGCGCAAAGTAGGAAATATCGGCCTTGTACAGGGTGATGATCTTGATCACGACGCAGATGGCACAGATGATGCCGCACACCGGCATGATGCCGTACATATACATCATGGGGATCTCCATGCCCTGACTGATCTGCTTACCGGCAACTCCCACATACTTGAAGCCCTGATAGGTGAACACCAGCACCACGGCCAGCACGATGAGGTAATTGACGATAGCCAGCCAGCGCTTGCGGGCAGGCTTGACACCGTCGTAAAGGATGTCGATCATGACGTGCTCGTCCTTGATCACGTTGATGCCCATGCCCCAGAAGGTGGTAAAGGCAAACAGGGTGGTGTTGAACTCTGCCAGCTGCTTCCAGCTCAGGGAGAAGCAGTAGCGCGCAATAACGGTAAAGATCACAAGAGCCGCCAGCAGTGCCATGGCGATCACGCCGATGGTAAAATACACGTCGAACAGCTTTTTCCCGAATTTTTTAAGGTTTTCGATGGTGCTCAGCCCCTTTCGGTTATTTTACAACTTTTTCCATCGGCCTGTTACAGCAGAGGGCAGCCCGCAGGCTGCCCTCTCGCCTTTACCGTAACATGGCCGTTTTTGCCTTTGGTCGTTTCTGCTTATGCCTTTGCGACGATATCCTGCATCTCCTTGATCTCGTCGGCGGTGCAGATGCCCTCGGTGACACACTGGTCGTACACGGACTGCACAGCGGTCTGGAAGGCCTTCAGCTCATCGGCAGAGGGCTCGTAGACTTCGCAGCCGGAATCCACGATGGTCTGCTTTGCGGCGCTGGAGTTCTTGTCGATCAGCTCGTCGTTGTACTCGCCCATCTTGGTGGCGCACTCGGTAATGATATCGCGGTACTCCTCGGGCAGGCTGTTCCACCATGCTGCGTTCACATAGAAGGGGTCCGGATGGAACTGGTAGTTGACCTCGGTGAAGTACTTCTGCACTTCATAGAACTTCATGCCCTCCACGTTGACCCAGGGGTTCTCCTGACCGTCTGCAACGCCGGTCTTCAGGCCCATGTACAGGTCGGAGTACGGGATGGTGGTGGTGGTAGCACCCATTGCCTGGAAGGTCATGTCAATGGTCTTCATGCCGTTGGTGCGCATCTTCAGGCCCTTCAGGTCTGCGGGAGCCTTGATGGGGTGCTTGGAGTTGGAGAACTGGCGGTAGCCGCCTGCATCGCACAGGTTAATGATGACAGTGCCCGTCTCGCCCTCGGCCTCAGCGCACACCTTCTGTGCCAGATCGCTCTGCAACAGAGCCGTGACCTGCGCACGGGTGTTGGTCAGGAAGGGCAGGGTGAACATCAGCAGACGGGGGCTGAAGTCGAACTGACCGCCGCGCATGCCCTGCACGGTGCCGGCCACGACCTGCTCCAGCATCTCCTTCTCGGTGCCCAGCTGGCCGTTGCCGTAAACTTCGATCTTCACATGGCCGTTGGTGGCCTCTGCCACATCGGCGGCAAACTGCTCCATGGAAACAAAGCGGGGGTTGCCCTCGGGCTGTGCATGACCCACGGTCATGGTGAAGTCGCCCAGAGAAGCAAACTTGTCCTCACCGGCTGCAGCAGCGCTGGCTGCGGTGCTGGTGGATGCTGCGCCAGAAGCAGCCGGAGTGGATGCACCGGAACCGCCGCAGGCTGCCAGAGCACCTGCAGCTGCCATTGCACCAGATACCTTCAGGAAATTGCGACGAGAGATCTTTTTCATAATCTTCCTCCTTGTTTCAGGGGCACCGTTTTGCCTCATACGCCAGCAAAGTTTTTAGCGATCCCCTGTATACAGCATTTTCATTGCACGCTAATCGTAACAGAAAATTCACATCCGCACAAGAGCCAAACTTCACCAACTTCGCAAAGTTTCTTTGTGCATAACTAACAATCTTATCCGTTTCTCGTGGAAACTGTTACAATCCGATGACACAATTCCGTTCATTTTCATCTGATATATCAATTTTTTGTCAAAAATGATAAATTTCGGAGCTTTTCCTATACTTGTATACAGGCTCTTGTATACTTCATCCTCATGCGTTGACAATCTCTTTTGGGCAGGCTAAAATAGAACTATCTTATCATCAACTGTATAAATGGAGTGTGAGCACATGGCTGAACAGCTGCATCCGGAGGACATCTACCAGACGCTGGAATATGAGATCGTTACGCTGAAGATCAAGCCCGGAGAGACCATCAGCGAAAATCAGCTGTGCAAACGGTTCGGCATTTCGCGCACACCGGTGCGCACTGCTCTGCAGCGGCTGGAGCAGAATGGCTTTGTGCAGATCATTCCCTGCAAGGGCACCATCGTCACCCCCATTGATCTGGATATCGTGGATCAGATCGTGTACCAGCGCACCGCTGTGGAAAGCATGGTCCTGCGTGATTTTATCCAGGTGTGTTCCCCCAAGGAGTACATTGAGATCAAGCATAAGTATGACCTGCTGGAAGAGATGGCCCAGACCATGACCGACCCGGACAATGTGGATATCAATGCCTTCCTGACGCTGGACCTTGAAATGCACTCCATCTGGTTTTGCAGCATGAACAAGTGGTATATCTGGCAGAACCTGACAAAGCCGCAGCCGGATTATTCCCGCTTTACCCGTCTGGATGTGGTGCGGGCCAACAATGTGCCGGATGTGCTGAGCGAGCACCGGGAAATTTTGCGGGTGATCCGGGAAAAAGATCTGGATGCCATTGAACCGCTGATCCGGCAGCACCTGTACGGCGGCCTGCGCCGCATGGGCACCCAGCTGTACGCAGAAAAGTACAGATCCTATTTTACCGGCATCTGAACCAATGAAAAACAGGCGCATCCGCCAGCCCTTCGGCCTTTGGATGCGCCTGTTTCGTTTTTTGTATGATTTACTGCTTGTGGTACTTGCGGTCCTCTTCCTCGTAAACAGGGTCACAGGTCAGGTACATTCCCAGTCGGTTCAGGGTGCTGGTATCCACACCCGAGAGCAGCACGGTGGAGTGCACATCGCAGCCCTTGAGGTTGGGCAGCTGATGCATGGCCGCTGCAGCCTGCTCGTTGGAAGCAGCCGAGCTGGAAAGTGCGATCAGGATCTCGTCGGTGTGCAGGCGGGGATTCTTGCCGCCCAGATAGTTGGTCTTGAGGGTCTGGATGGGCTCAATGGAAGCCGCACTCACAAGGTCGGTCTCCTGCGGGATACCGGCCAGCACCTTGAGAGCATTCATCAGAGCAGATGCTGCTGCACCCAGCAGCGGACCGGTCTTGCCGGTAACAACGGTGCCGTCCGGCAGCTCAATGGCGGCAGCAGGGGCCCCGCCGGTGCTCTCGCTGCGGGCATGAGCCTGCTTTTCTACTTCGCGCTGGCCCACGGTCAGGTCGGCCTGATTCATCAGCAGTTCCAGCTTGTAGCGCTCGGTCTCCTTGACCGTGCCGGTGATCTTCTGCTCACACAGGCACTTGAAGTAGCGGCGCAGGATCTCCTTGCGGGAGGCTTCGCGGCAGACCGCATCGTCCACGATGCAGTTGCCTGCCATGTTCACGCCCATGTCCGTGGGGGACTTATACGGGCTTTTGCCAGCGATCAGCTCAAACATGGCGTTCACCACCGGGAAGATCTCAATATCGCGGTTGTAGTTGACGGTGGTCACGCCGTAGGCTTCCAGATGGAACGGGTCGATCATGTTCACATCGTTCAGGTCGGCTGTAGCGGCCTCATAGGCCAGATTCACCGGGTGCTTGAGGGGAATGTTCCAGATGGGGAAGGTCTCGAACTTGGCGTAACCGGCCTTCACGCCGCGCTTGTACTCATGGTACAGCTGGGAAAGGCAGGTGGCCATTTTGCCGCTTCCGGGGCCGGGGGCCGTGATGACCACCAGCGGGCGCTGGGTCTCGATGTAATCGTTCTTGCCGTAGCCCTCGTCGCTGACGATGCGGGCCACATCGTTGGGATAGCCGGGAATTTTGTAGTGGCGGAAGGTGCGGATGCCCAGACCGTTCAGCCGCTTTTCAAAGGCCTCCACCTCCGGTGCAGCGGCGTACTTGGTCACGCACACGCTGCCCACATACAGGCCTACTTCCTGGAAGGCATCGATCAGGCGCAGCACATCCAGATCGTAGGTGATGCCGTAGTCGCCGCGGATCTTGTTGCTGATGATGTCCTCGGCGCTGATAACGATGACCACCTCGGCCTGATCCTTCAGCTGCAGCAGCATCTGCAGCTTGGAATCGGGCTGGAAGCCCGGCAGTACGCGGGACGCGTGGTAATCATCGAACAGCTTGCCGCCGAATTCCAGATAGAGCTTGTTGTCAAATTTCTTGATGCGCTCGCGGATATGTTCTGACTGCATCGAGAGATATTTGTCGTTGTCAAATCCAATTTTCATCGTTCGTTTCCTTTTTCCTCTTTGCTGTGCCCGGCACACCGCACCGGAACTTTTCCATAACAGAAACAGTATACCACACTCAAAAACCGGGTGCAATCCAAAAGGGCGGCTGCAAAGCTTTTTCCAGCAAATGCGGTGTTTCGCGCCGTTCTTTGCTGCATTTTTTGTGAAAATGGTTCTTGCCGCGTTTTTGACAGCGGGTGTATCATGTTATATCTGATGGCTCATGCTTGGCAAAGTACACACCAGCGTCTACAATGAAGACAGGAAAAGGCACTGCCCGCAAACGGCAGACCTCTTACCGGCAATTAAATTTCAAAAGAAAAGTAACCGCTTGGATTGGAAGTCGTGGGCGGTTACTTTTTCTTTTTATCCTTCTGATCCTTCGCGCGATCCTGCGTAATACAACAAGCCCCCGGGTCTCCCCGGGGGCTTGCTGCGGCTTTATGAAGTATCTCGAATATGGAGAGAATGGCGTTTATTCTGCGTCGGTACGGTTTTTCTTGAGCAGGCTCAGGATCACAGCACCCAGCACGCTGCCCACAGCCAGCGCCACACAGTACAGAGCGGTATGGTCCACGACTGGGAACACGAAGATGCCGCCGTGCGGTGCACGCAGAGCGCAGCCGAAGGTCATGGAGAGCGCACCGGCCACCGCTGCACCGGCCACGCAGCTGGGCAGGACGCGCAGCGGATCTGCTGCTGCATAAGGGATCGCGCCCTCGGTAACGAAGCACAGGCCCATGACGTAGTTCACGATGCCGTTGCGGCGCTCGTCGGCAGTCCACTTCTTGGGGCAGAAGGTGGTGGACAGGGCGATGGCGATGGGAGGGACCATGCCGCCCACCATGACAGCGGCCATCACCTCATAGTTGCCGGAGGCAAGGGCTGCCGTGCCAAAGACGTAAGCTGCTTTGTTGAACGGGCCGCCCATATCAATGCTCATCATACCGGCTACGATGGCACCCAGCAGCACCTTGGAGGTGCCGCCCATGGCGTTCAGGCAATCGGTCATGGCAGTGTTGATCATGCCCATGACCGGGTTGATGCCGCACATCACCGCGCCGAGGATGAGCATACCGCCCAGCGGATAGATGAGCATGGGACGGATGCCATTCAGGCTGGCAGGCAGCTTTTCGGTGATCTTTTTCAGCAGCTCGACGATGTAGCCTGCAGCAAAACCGGCCAGCAGTGCAGCAAGGAAGCCGCCGGAAACACCGGTGGTCTCACCCGCTGCAATGCCCGCAAAGTTGGTGCCGTTCATGGCCAGCACACCGCCCACAAAACCGACCGCCAGACCCGGACGGTCCGCGATGGACATGGCGATGAAGGCAGACAGGATGGGCAGCATGTAACCGAAGGCTGCGCTGCCCACCGTCTTAAAGAAGGCAGCGACCGGGGTGTTCATGCCAAAGTTGGAGGGATCGATGGTGTAATCGTCCAGCAGGAACGCCAGTGCGATCATGATGCCGCCGCCCACCACGAAGGGCAGCATGTGGGAAACACCGTTCATCAGGTTCTTGTACAGAGTGCGGCCAAAGCTGTCCTTGCCGGAAGCATCCTCGGCGGCCTGTGCGCCGCCCTCGGCGTGGTAAACAGGCACCTCGCCGTGCACGATCTTCTTGATGAGCTCCTCCGGCTTGTGGATGCCATCGTCCACCCGGGTGAACAGCACCGGCTTGCCGTCGAAGCGGGCGGTCTCCACCTTCTTTTCTGCTGCCACGATGATGCCGTCGCAGTTTGCGATCTCTTCTCTGGTGAGGATGTTCTTTGCTCCATCCGAGCCATTGGTCTCCACCTTGGTGGGCAGACCCAGCTTGTCACCGGCCTTGGTCAGGGCTTCCGCTGCCATATAGGTGTGGGCGATGCCGTTGACGCAGGCGGTCACGGCCAGAATGCGGTAACCGCTCTGGGGGATCTCCTGCTGGGTGAAGCTCTCCGCGCCGAACTGAGCCTCCTCCTGTGCATCGATGCAGTCAAGGAACTCTGCCGGGGTCTTTGCGGCCTTCAGCTTTTCTACAAAGTCCTCGTTCATCAGCATCTGCATCATACGGGCCAGCATGTCCACATGCAGGCTGCCGTTTTCCGGAGCCGCAATGGCAAACAGCAGGTCGGTGGTACCGTCGTCCTCGGCATTGTACTGCACAGGGCTGCTCAGCCGCAGCGCCGCCAGACTGGGCCGGGTGACTACATTGGTCTTGGCATGGGGCACCGTGATGCCGTTGTCCACATAGGTGGAGCCCTCCGCCTCACGGGCATAAAGAGCCTTTTTGTAGGCATCCTTGTCCGTGATGTTGCCATGGGTGGCCTGCAGCTCCACCAGACGGCTGATGATCTGCTCCTGATCGGTCAGAGCCTCATCCAGTGCGATGGACTGTGCGGTGAATAATTCCGTAATGCGCATGATTTTTTCTCCCTTCGTTCTTATCTCTTAGCGTCCTCACCCTCTCAGGCCGCTTCGCGTCCAGCTCTCCCAAAGGGAGAGGTGGCATTGCACCAGCAATGACGGAGAGGGCGAGCCATCTATCCTTTCAGATTTCCTTCATCAGTTCGTCGATTTTTTCTTTGGTGGCAAGACCCAGACTGAACGCGGTGGCGCTGCCGCAGGCGGTGCCCAGACGCAGTGCAAAGGAATAGCTCCGGGTCTGCATCCAGCCAGCCACAAAGCCGGCCACCATGCTGTCGCCTGCGCCCACGCTGTTTACGACCTTGCCCTTGGGGCAGCCGATGCGGTGCACCTCGCCATTTTCGTCCACCAGCAGGGCACCGTCGCCCGCCATGCTTACCAACACGTTGCAAGCACCCTTTTCCTGCAGGGTGCGGGCCGCAGCAATGATCTCTTCGTCCGTAGTCAGCACCCTGCCCACGATCTCGCCCAGCTCGTGGTTATTGGGCTTGATGAGGAAGGGGTGGTACTGCAGCACGTTCACCAGCAGGTCGCGGGTAGCATCCACCACGGCACGCACGCCCCTGCCCTGCAGCTGGGACAGCAGCCGCTCGTAGGTATCCTGCGAAAGGCTTGCCGGGATGCTGCCCGCCAGAATGAGGATATCGTCCTCGTTCAGGCTGTCCAGCTTCTTTTCCAGCTCCTGCATGGCGCTCTCCGGAATGTCGGGGCCAGCCCCGTTCAGCTCGGTCTCCTGCCCTGCCTTGATCTTGACATTGATGCGGGTCATGCCCTGTTCCAGATGCACAAAATCGGTCTTTAAGCCCTGTGCAGCAAGACCGCGTTCCAGCCATGTGCCGGTCTCACCGGCCACAAAGCCCAGCGCCACGCTCTCGCAGCCCAGCTGTGCCAGCACACCGGACACATTGATGCCCTTGCCGCCCAGCACGCAGTCCTCGCCTTTGGCGCGGTTCACCTCGCCTACTTCCAGCGGTGCATCCAGACGCACCACATAGTCAATGGCTGGATTGAATGTGACTGTATAGATCATACTTCCGTCTCCTTTACCAGCGTGAATTGTTTGTATTTGGGATTGGGGCAGCGGTTGGTGAGAATGGCACCGCCCTGCAGGTCGGCAATGACAGCCGGGTAGATGCGGGCAAACTTGGCATCATCCACAAGGAACCAGGCTTCCCGTGCACGGTGCACTGCCGCTGCTTTCACGGCAGCTTCCTCGGGGTCCGGCGTGGTAAAACCGGCATCCAGCGCCACACCGTTGGCCCCCATGAACGCCTTGGTAAAATTGTAGCGCTGCAGGCTGGTGACTGTGGGTGCACCCACAATGGCTTCGGTCTCGGGCCGCAGCAGTCCTCCGGGCAGATACACCCGGCAGCCCTTTCGGGCCAGTGCTCGGGCATGGGCCACGCCGTTGGTCACATAGCTGGCCTTGAGGGCATCCCCCGTCAGTGCACGCACCAGCTCCAGCGTGGTGGAGCCTGCATCGATGAACACAAAATCATCGGCGTTGATGAGCTTTGCCGCCGCCTGCGCGATGCTGCGCTTCTGCTCCACAGCCTGCGACTCCTTGGCCTCCATGGTGGGTTCATCCGCCAGAAAACGGCTGTCCGGCAGGGTGGCACCGCCGTGCACCTTGTTCAGCTTGCCCAGCCGGTCCAGTTCGGTCAGGTCGCGCCGGATGGTGGATTCGCTGGTGTTCAGCGCCTCGCACAGTTCCTGCACCGTCACGGTGCGCTTGCGGTTCAGCTGTTCCATGATCAGGCTGAAGCGTTCTTCTGCCAGCATCGGCATCCTCTCCTTTAGCTTTATTTTCGTTTGACGGTTTGTGACCGTTTGTGCGTTTTTTTGGTTGATTGCATCTTTATTATAGCAAATACAGTGCCAAAATCAATCACTTCCAGTCAATTTCGTTCATTTTCATTCACAAAAATTTGTCTTTAAATTTGTGCAGGGAGCACAAAAGCTGGGATACAAGCATTTTGTGCAAACGAAAAAGCCGCCGTGCGTACCAATCGCACAGCGGCCGGAGAGATGGCTTATTGAGGAATCACTCGGCAGTCCAGTAGAAATCGTCGCCGGGCATTGCGCCGCCCACTGCCTTGGGGTCGGCATCAAACAGCACCTGCAGATAAGCGGATGCGTTGGTCTTGAGTTCGTCGCCGGTCAGGCAGACGATGTTGCAGTTGGGCAGGGCCTTCTTGGCAATGGCAGCCTTGGCCACAACACCCTGCTCCTCGCACAGAGCGGCAGTGCCGTCCAGATCGGTGTTGGCAGCTTCCACGCTCTTGGCGTAGTCGGTAAGGAATGCGGCCACAACATCCGGGTGTTCCTCGGCATACTCCTTGCGCACCACGGTCACGCCGGTGATGAGCTGGGTATCCGCGACCTTGTTCCATTCCTCGGTCAGGTCGAGGGCCACACGCAGGGTGTCGTCCTGCAGGCCGGCTGCAGTCACATAGGGCTGGGGCAGAACTGCAATGGCATCCTCGGTATTGGCCATCTGGGCCGTGACCTCGGTGGCCTCGCTGTAGTATTCAATGGTCACGTCCTTGTCCGGGTCGATGCCGTTGGCGTTCAGAAGATAGCGCAGCACGTACTCCGGCGTGGTGCCCTTGCCGGTGGACAGGATGGTACGGCCTGCAAGGTCTGCCATGGACTGGATCGTATCGCCGCCTTTTTCCACTACGTACAGCACGCCCAGCGTGTTGACGGCCACAGCCTGAATGCCGCCCTCCGTCTTCTGATACAGGGTGGCGGCCAGATTCGCCGGGATGGCAGCCATGTCCAGCTCGCCCTTCATCAGCAGCGGCACGATCTCATCGGCAGCGCCGTAAAGCTGCAGGTCGTAATCCATGGAAGCGGTGCCATCCTCTTCCATGCTCAGCAGGTTGACAAGGCCCATGGTGGTGGGGCCTTTCAGGCCGGCAATGCGCAGAGCATCGGTGGTGGACAGTTCCTTGGCTTCCTCACTGGAAGCGGCTTCCGAAGCAGCCTCGGAGACAGCTTCGCTGGAAGCTGCACTGGATGCAACAGAGCTGGATGCCGCACCGCCGCAGGCGGCAAGGCTCAGCGCAAGGGCCAGAGCCAGCAGCATGGATGTCAGTTTTTTCATGCGGGGTTCCCTCTTTCCTCACAAGACCGCGCCGTTTTGTGCCTGAAAATTTTGCACAGAACCATGGGTCGGTCTTTTCATATTTTTTACAAGGCAAATTTGCAAAATCATTTGCTTTGCGGGTCTAAGTTTACTATAATAGAGTCAAAAATACCGTTGCGTGTGCAACGGAATTGCAGGAGGGCTGTGGGAAGCCGGATCTTTCCCACGGAATTGTGATGAAAAACTTTCTTCCGCTGTTATGCTCCACCTCTTTATTCAATGGTCTGACCCCTGAAGAGCTGCAGACCCTGCTGGCCCAGCTGGGTTCCGTTATGCGCAGCTACGGCAAAGGCGAAGCGCTTGTTCTGGCGGGCGAACCCAACCGCAGGGTGGGCATCGTGCTGTCCGGTGAGCTGGAAGCCTACCGTCCCGGGCCGCAGGGTGCGCGCATTCCCATCACCCACATGGAACCGGGCGGCGTGTTCGGCGATGTGCTGAGCGGTTCCAGTCTGGCAAGCCCGGTCACGGTGATGGCTTCGGTGCCCTGCGAGGTGCTGCTGATTCCCTACGAGCGGCTGCTGCTTTCGGATAGCAGTCCGGCGCACCAGCAGACATTGCGCAATCTGGTGCGCACCATCAGCGATAAATATTTTTCCCTCTCCCGCCGCATCGACCTGCTGGTGCTCAAGAGCCTGCGGGCCAAAGTGTGCGCCTATCTGCTCAGTGAAGCCGAGCGGGCTGGCAGCCTGACCTTCAGCATCCCGTTCTCCCGCATCCAGCTGGCGGATTACCTGAACTGTGACCGCAGCGCCCTCAGCCGTGAGCTGAGCCAGATGCAGCGGGACGGCCTGCTGGACACCTACAAAAGCAGCTTCAAGCTGCTGGAGCCTGAGGTACTGAGGCAAATGGTGCAGTGACCATTTGAATAGCCGCCGCGTGCGCTTTGGCTGTATTCAGCTGAAATTTTATTTTTATATTTGAGTTTTAGAAAAATCTACGGATTTTCTCAAACTCTTTTTCACTGGAAGGCCGTAACCGTCAGCGGCATCCTCTTGTTATTTTTAATATAGGAGTATTTTTAAATATGTCAAAACCGATTTTATGGATCGTGATCCCCTGCTACAACGAGGAGCAGGTGCTGCCCATTACAGCGCCCATGTTTCTGGAAAAGATCAGCGGCCTTGCCGCACAGGGCCTTGTGAGCGAGAAGAGCCGGGTGCTGTTCGTGAACGACGGCTCCAAAGACAAGACATGGGAACTGATCCAGAGTTTTGCCGCACAGGACGAGCACTACATCGGCATTTCCCAGAGCCGCAACCGCGGCCACCAGAACGCCGTGCTGGCAGGCTTGATGGAAGCACTGCACAGCGGCACCTGCGATGTTACCATTTCCATCGACTGCGATGGTCAGGACGACATCAACGCCATGGACGAGATGGTTAAAAAGTATCTGGACGGTGCCGAGGTGGTCTACGGCGTGCGCAGCCGCCGCGATACAGACACCTTCTTCAAGCGCTTCACCGCCGAGGGCTTTTACCATGTGATGAACGCTCTGGGCGCAGACATCGTGTTCAACCACGCAGACTACCGCCTCATCAGCACCCGTGTGCTGGAAAGCTTTGCCGACTACAGGGAAGTGAACATTTTCCTGCGCGGCATGGTGCCGCTGGTTGGCTTCAAGAGCGAGGTAGTCACCTATGAGCGCCACGAACGCCTTGCCGGTGAGAGCCACTATCCGCTGAGCAAGATGCTGGCCCTTGCCTTTGACGGCATCACCAGTCTTTCCAACAAGCCCATCCGCCTTATTACCGGATCTGGCATCTTTGTGAGCCTGATCAGCTTTATCGGAGTCATCTGGGCCATCATCGAAGCTGCCATGGGCAGCGTGGTGGCCGGCTGGGCCTCCACTATCTGCATCGTCTGCTTTGTGGGCGGTGTGCAGCTGGTGTGCTTAGGCGTGATCGGCGAGTATATCGGCAAAATTTATATGGAGACGAAAGCCCGTCCGCGCTACATCATCAGCGAGCGCACCTGGGCACCCTACGAAAGGAAGTATCACGGATGAGCAAACAGAGCTGGCGGGGCAGCACCCTGCTGAACCCGGAACCGCCGGTACTGGTGTCCTGCGGCGGGCTGGAAAAGCCAAACCTCATCACCATCGGCTGGACGGGCACCATCTGCACCCAGCCCAGCATGGTGTCCATCAGCGTTCGGCCGGAGCGCTACAGCCACCACCTCATCAAGGAAAGCGGACAGTTTGCCATCAATCTGCCCACCGAAGCGCTGGTGCGTTCGGTGGACTGGTGCGGCGTGAAAAGCGGCCGTGATGTGGATAAATTTGCCGCTTGCGGCCTGCATTCTGCCCCCGGCAGCGTGCTGACCGACTGCCCCATTCTGGAAGAAAGCCCGGTCAATCTGGAATGCAAGGTAACTCAGGTGATCCCGCTGGGCAGCCACGACCTGTTCCTTGCCGAAGTGGCAGCCTGCGATGTGGACGAAAGCCTGCTGGATGAAAGCGGCAAGCTGTGTCTCGAAAAGGCAAAGCTCATCGTCTACAGCCACGGCGACTATCTGGCTCTGGGCAAAAAGCTGGGCACCTTTGGCTACAGCGTGCGCAAGAAAAAGCCGGTAAGGCGTAAAAAATAATTTACATTTCATCGCTTGACTTTTGCCCAAAACTGCATATACTAAAGATAGGCAATGAGATGAAGGCCTGCTCCGTGGTTACCACGAAAAAACCAAAAGCCCCCCGGTACTGATACTACCGGGGGGCTTCTTGGGTTAGTGCTTACTGCCCTTGAAGAACAGGCTGTCAAGCCACTTGCACAGATAGTAGGCAACTACCTCTGCTCCGACAGTCTGTATAAATGAGATGAAGGCTTCCATTGGTTACCACCTCCTTTCCGCGGTTAGGGGAATGGAGAAGGGCCGCAGGAACAGTATAACATAAAAACCGGTATCGCGCAATTTTGACGCAATACCGGTTTTTGTGCATTTATTCGTGCTTTACGCGCTGGATCTCGCCCAGATCGTAGGGGGTGTTCTGGTAGACGTAGTAGTTCAGCCAGTTCTCATACAGCAAATGGGCGTGGGCTCGCCAGCGGAACAGCGGCGGCTTTGTGGGATCATCGTCTGGGTAGTAATTCACCGGCACATGGATGGGCAGGCCCTTGTCCACATCGCGGCGGTACTCTGAATCCAGCGTGTATTTGTCATATTCCGGGTGGCCGGTGACAAAGATCTGCCGTCCGTTCTCGGTGCTCATAAGGAAGGGCCCGGCAGCATCGCTCTCGGCAAGGATGCGCAAAGCCTTACAGTTGTCCACATCCTCGCGGCTGATGCCGGTGTGGCGGCTGTGGGGCGCATAGAACACCTCGTCAAAGCCGCGCACCAAAGGGTTCGACGGGCGGGTGACCCGGTGCTCGAACACGCCGAACATCTTTTCCGGCAGCAGCTGCTTGTGCACGCCGTAGTGGTAGTACAGGCCCGCCTGTGCGCCCCAGCACACATGCAGGGTGGAGTAGACGTTCGTCTCGCTGAAGTCCATGATCTCGCACAGCTCCGGCCAGTAATCCACCTGCTCAAAGTCCATGGTCTCCACCGGTGCGCCGGTGATGATCATGCCGTCGTAGCGGTTGTTCTTCACCTCGTTGAAGTTCTTATAGAACGATTCGAGGTGTGCTGCCGAAACGTGGGTCGCCGCATGGCTGGCCGTCTGCAGCAGGGTCATGTGCACCTGCAGCGGGGTATTTGCCAGCAGACGGGCGATCTGGGTCTCAGTGGTGATCTTGGTGGGCATCAGGTTCAGGATCAGGATCTCCAGCGGGCGGATGTGCTGGGCAAGAGCGCGCTCACGATGCATGACGAAGATATTCTCGTTGTAGAGGGCATCGTAAGCAGGCAAGGTCTTGGGGATGATCAGCGGCATAGTTCGTACTCCTAACGATTTAGAATAGCCTCCGCTGACGCTCTGGCTATCTTCAGCGGAATTTATTTTTTATATTTTGCGTTTGTCGCGCCCTGCGGGGCGCTCCAAACGCGTTTTTACGAGAAGGGCCGGAACCGATAGATGCTGCTGAACTCACCTTTTAGATCTTATCCAGTGCCTGTGCAATATCTGCGATGAGGTCTTCGCTGCTTTCCAGACCGCAGCTCATGCGCACCAGCTCTGCGGGCACACCAGCGGCTTTCAGCTGCTCATCGTTCATCTGGCGGTGGGTGCTGGATGCAGGGTTCAGGCAACAGGTGCGGGCATCGGCCACATGGGTCTCGATGGCTGCCAGCTTCAGGTTCTTCATAAAGATGCTTGCAGCCTCACGGCCGCCGGCCAGACCAAAGCTGACCACGCCGCAGCTGCCGTTCGGCAAGTATTTTTCAGCCAGTGCATGGTACGGGCTGGACTCCAGGCCGCAGTAGTTCACGTAGGCCACCTTGGGATGGCTTTCAAGGAACTCTGCCACGGCCATGCCATTGGCGCAGTGGCGCTGCATCCGGACATGCAGGCTTTCCAGACCGAGGTTCAGCATGTAGGCGTTCATGGGCGACTGCATGGAGCCAAAGTCACGCATCAGCTGCGCGGTAGCCTTGGTGATAAAGGCACCCTCTTTGCCGAAACGCTCGGCGTAGGTGATGCCGTGGTAGCTGTCGTCCGGGGTGCACAGGCCGGGGAACTTCTCGGCATGGGCCATCCAGTCGAACTTGCCGCCGTCCACGATGGCACCGCCCAGCACCGCGCCATGACCGTCCATGTACTTGGTGGTGGAGTGGGTCACGATATCCGCGCCCCACTCAAAGGGGCGGCAGTTGACCGGCGTGGGGAAGGTGTTGTCCACGATCAGCGGCACACCGTGGGCGTGAGCAGCCTTGGCAAACTTCTCAATGTCCAGCACGGTCAGGGCCGGGTTTGCGATGGTCTCACCGAACACCACCTTGGTGTTGGGCCGGAATGCGGCGTTCAGCTCTTCCTCGGTGCACAGCGGGTCCACAAAGGTGGCTTCAATGCCCATCTTCTTCATGGTGACGGAGATCAGGTTGAAGGTGCCGCCGTAGATGGTACTGGATGCCACGATGTGGTCGCCTGCTTCGCAGAGGTTGAACAGGGCAAAGAAGTTTGCAGCCTGACCGCTGCTGGTCAGCATTGCGGCCGTGCCGCCTTCCAGCTCACAGATCTTCTTAGCCACAAGGTCGCAGGTGGGGTTCTGCAGACGGGAATAGAAGTAGCCGTCAGCTTCCAGATCGAACAGCTTGCCCATGTCTTCGCTGGTGGCATACTTGAAGGTGGTGGACTGAACAATGGGGATCTGGCGGGGTTCGCCGTTGCCGGGGGTGTAACCGCCCTGCACACAGATGGTATCACGATTCATACTACATACTCCTTTACTGGGTTTGTCCATATAGCACAATTCCCCGCAGGAGTGCAGCGGCCTCCGGCGGGGAATTGAAACGTTAAATTTTAGTTCCCGTCCGGGGGCGAAATGAGGAGAGAACTCCTTCCGTCAAAGCCTTTCGGCTTTGCCACTTCCCTCAAAGAGGGAGGCTTTGGCAATACCGGAAAGTTTTCCTCTTCGCCAGAGGCTCCCTCTCCGAGGGAGCTGGCGCACGAAGTGCGACTGAAGGAGTTACTTCCGCAGCCGCTTATCGCTTCTGGTGGCCCAAGCAGTGCCCAAAGTCTGGAACACCTGAACCATCAGCACCAGCAAAATGACACACACGATCATGATATCGGTCTGGTAGCGGTAATAGCCGTAGGACAAAGCGATCTTGCCCAGACCGCCGCCGCCAATGACACCGGACATGGCCGAGTAGCCCAGAATGGTGGTCAGTGCGGTGGTCATGCTGGAGATCAGGCCGGGCAGGCATTCCGGGATCATCACCTTGGTAATGATCTGGAACGGCGTTGCGCCCATGCTCTGGGCCGCTTCCACCACGCCCTCGTCCAGCTCGCGCAGGCTGGTCTCCACCAGACGTGCCACGAACGGGAAGGCTGCCACCACCAGCGGAACGATGGTGGCTTTGGTACCCACCGTGGTGCCCACGATGGCACGGGTAAGCGGGAATACACAGATCATCAGGATCAGGAACGGAACACTGCGCAGGATGTTGATAACGATGTTGAGAATGTGCATCAGCCAGCCGGGCAGCGGCAGAATGCCGTCCTTATCACCGGCCACCAGCAGCACACCCAGCGGCAGGCCCAGCACCAGCGCAAACGCGGTGGAAAGGACCGTCACGTAAAAAGTCTCCCAGATGGCAAAGCCGTAATCTGCAATACTCATTCACCGGTCACCTCCTCTACCGTAATGCCGGGCTGGGCGCGCATATAGGCCGCAGCCTGCTTTGCCTGCTCCACATCAGTGGGCAGCTTGAGCAGCATGGAGCCGTAGCACTGGCCGCTCAGATCACGGGTGTCGGCGCTGAGCACCGACACCAGAATGCCTTTTTCTGCGGCAAGGCTTGCCACCAGCGGCTTTGCCGTGGACGAACCGTTGAAGGTGACGCGCACCACATGGTCGTCCGGGGCAAAGCTGGACAGGTCCCGCGCAGCGCTGCCGCCGTTGGGTGCCACCAGACGCTTTGCTGCGGGCGTTTTCGGGTTCGAGAAGATCTCCTGTACGGAGCCTTCCTCCACCACAACGCCGCCGTCCAGAATGGCAACGTGATCGCAGATCTCTTCCACAACGCTCATCTGATGGGTGATGACCACCACCGTGATGCCCAGCTTCTTGTTGATGTCCTTGATCAGGGTCAGGATAGCATGGGTGGTGTTGGGGTCCAGTGCGCTGGTGGCTTCATCGCAGAGCAGAACTTTGGGGTCCGTTGCCAGTGCGCGGGCAATGGCAATGCGCTGCTTCTGGCCGCCGGACAGCTGTGCCGGGTAGGCGTTGGCCTTATCGGGCAGGCCCACCACTTCCAGCAGCTCTCTGGCACGCTTTTCGGCCTCCGCCTTTTTCACACCGGCCAGCTCCATGGGGAAGCAGATGTTCTTCAGACAGCTGCGCTGCATCAGCAGATTGAACTGCTGGAAGATCATGGTGATATCGCGGCGGCGCTCACGCAGCTGGGCTGCGTTTAAAGTCTCCATAGCGGTGCCGTCGATCACAACGCTGCCCTCGGTGGGGCGTTCCAGCAGGTTGATGCAGCGCACCAGCGTGGATTTGCCCGCACCGGACATGCCGATGATGCCATAAATGGAACCATCCGGGATGGTGAGGTTGATGTCCTTCAGCGCATTCACCGCGCCGTCCTTCATCTGGAAGGTCTTGGAAAGATGTTTGATCTCGATCACAGAAATTGCTCCTTGCTGTTGAATAAACTCCTTCAGTCAAACCCTTGCGGGTTTTCCAGCTCCCTTATGGAGGGAGCCTGAAACAGAACGGTCAGGCAAAGGCCCCCTCCCCGAGGGGGCTGTCACCGCAAGGTGACTGGGGGAGTCTGCTTAGCCTTCGATCGGTGCCAGACTGTCCTGCTTGCCGCCGTAGATGCCCATAGGCTCCACGTGGATGCCGGCAACCGTCACCAGATGGGTGCCGTGCTCTGCATTGAAGTCGTCCAGATACGGCTGATGCTGGAAATAGTTGGTATCGCACTGGCCGTCCTCAACGATGTTGTTGGGAATGATGTAGTCGTCGTACTCCTGAATATCCAGCGTGATGCCCTTTTCGGCCAGAATGTCCTTGCAGATCTCCAGAACCTCGCAGTGAGGAGCCGGAGTAGCAGCGCAGCTGACGGTCTCGCCGTTCAGTGCATCGTAGTCGATGGAGGAGTCATAGCCGTCGGTGGGGTTTTCCACAACGGACACCACAGCGCCCTTGTAGTTTTCATCCATGAACTCCTTCACCTTCTGGCTCTGCAGAGCAGCGGCCAGAGCCTTGATCTTCGGCTCTTCCTGATTGCCGTCCTTGCAGACCAGAATATTGACGTAAGCAGAGGTGCCGTCCTCCATTGCCAGAGCATCGGTCATGGGGTCCAGACCAGCGGAGATGGCGTAGTTGGAGTTGATGACGGCGTAGTCCTCGTCCTGCAGGACGTTGGGCACCTGAGCAGCCTCGACCTCATCGACGGAAACATTCAGAGGGTTCTCCTCGATGTCCTTTGCGGTTGCGGTCAGGCCTGCATCAGCCTTCAGCTTAAAGAAGCCGTTCTTCTCCAGCAGGGTCAGGGCGCGTGCTTCGTTGGTGGTGTCGTTGGGCACAGCCACCTTCACCTTGTCCAGCTTAGCCACAGCAGAAGAAGCTGCGGAAGAAGCAGTGCCGGAAGCAGCAGACGATGCGGTGGAAGAAGAACCGCCGCATGCGGTCAGGGCAGCTGCAGCAGCTGCAGCTCCGGTAACTTTCAGAAAATCACGACGAGTAATCATAGTTTTGTTCCCTCTCTATTTGCTTATTACAATGTACAGCGGCCCGCACGGCACAGTTCCGTGCTAAGGGCCTTTGACGGATGCATGAAAAAAACTCCCGTCCTTGACCTTGAGCCAACGCTCAGACAAGGACGGGAGCATAACATACTTCCGTGGTACCACCTTGGTTTACCGCACCCTTGCGGGCACAGCCTCAATGCTGCGGCAGCTTTGCTGCTTACAGCCGGACGCTGTAACGGGCGCATCCCGTTGCAAACTTAGCGCTCATGCACCTCGCCTGCACAGCTCCGAGACCATTTTCAGCTTCCTGTTTCCTGCCCTTTTCCATCGCCCGGGCTTTCTGGTAAGAATCAATGCGAAGGCCTACTCTTCTCTTCACAGCCATTTTTGTGATATTGCATTTATAATAATCCAATCGACCGGATTTGTCAACACCTACAACGAAGTTTTTTAGTAGGAAATTGCGTTTTTTTATCTTGTGCGCCAGCCGCGGACATGGTAGAATAAGACAGCATTATTTATAAAGGAGGTGCGGCAATGAACAGCCGCGAGGTTTTCCCGGATGAAGAGCTGCGCCACCGCATCATGGATTTTATCATGGCGGCGGGCCAGACATTGCTGGAAAACGGTGCCGAGGTGTTCCGGGTGGAGCAGACCATGGAGATCATGGCCCGGTCATTCCACCTGCGGGAGTTCCATGTTTACGTGCTGACCAACGGCATCTTTGCCAGTGCGGGCACCGCCGAGATCAGCGAGGTGCGCAATGTGCCTACCCGCACCACTCATCTGGGCCGGGTGGCGGCAGTGAACGCCCTCTCCCGCGAGATTGCAGAGGGCAGCATGTCGCTGGACGAAGCCGAGAGCCGTCTGGTGCTGGCGCGGCGCATCCCTTTTCCCAAGAACTGGGTGCAGCTGGTCAGCGGCATGTGCGGTGCATTCTGCTTTGCGCTGATTTTCGGCGGCACACTGCGCAGTGCACTGGCGGCGGCACTGGCAGGCTTTCTTGCCAGCGGCTATTTGCTGCTGTGTGAGCAGCACGAGCTGCCCGGCGGCTTTTGCAAGATCAGCTGTGCTGCGCTTATCACGCTGGTGTGCATTCTGGCCTGCCGAGTGCTGGGCACACCGGCCAGTCATTCTATTATTGGTTCGCTGATGATCCTGACCCCCGGCATCGCCTTTACCATGGGCATCCGCGACTTTGTGCACGGAGATTACCTCTCTGGCACCATCCGCATGATCGATGCGCTGCTCATTGCAGCCAGCATTGCCATTGGCACCGGCCTTGTGCTGAGCCTTTATACATTCTTTACGGGGGTGGTCGTGGCATGATGTTGACCAGTACACAAATTGGGGAGCTGGCCGCGCAGTTCTTTATTGCCGGCGCAGGCACCCTGAGTTTTGCCGTTCTGTTCGGCTGTCCGCGCAAAAGCCTGCCCTTCTGCGGGCTGGTGGGTGCCGTGGGCTGGTTCGTCTACGAGCTGGCCGTGATGCTGGGGGCAGACAGTGCCGCAGCCTCCCTGCTGGCGGTGATCCCGCTGACCATCCTCACCCGGGTGTTTGCCATCGTGCTCAAAATGCCGGTAACAGTGTTCCTGCTGTCCGGCATCTTCCCGCTGGTGCCCGGCGCGGGCATCTACTACACCGCCTACTATTTCATACAGAGCAACAATGCGCTGGCCCTCTCCAACGGCATCAGTACCTTTAAAGTAGCCGTTGCGCTGGCCATCGGCATCACACTGGTGCTCAGCGTTCCCATTCCCAAGCGGCACCGGAAACATTAAAAATCATAATTTAAGGGCCGCTGCACATCATTCCCTGCAGCGGCCCCTTCTGTTCTGTGCTATTTTTATTCATCCTCCGCATGTCCCGTTTTCATCTTTCGTCTGCTCCTGTTCCTCTCTCGTCTGCTTCTGTTCCTCTCTTGCCGCCCGCATCAGCCCGGCAAACAAAAAACCCACATTGACCCCCAGAATAAAACCCACGATGCCTGCCGCCAATACCATTGCGCCGCCCTCCTTCTTTTACCACATTTTACCATATATCATTCGTCGGATGCAATCGCAGCCTGTCGCAGAAGGCAAGATCACTGCCCAGCGTGAAAGCTTTTTTTGCGCCGGAGCGTTGCAAGACTCTGCCGCATCTGCTATACTTTTGACAGTACTTATACAAAAGAGGTGCTCTTTATGTCTGTTATGGATACTCTTGTCAGCCGCCGCACCTACCGCCGCTTTGCACAGAAAGCTGTTCCGCAGGATGTGGTGGATGATATCGTCGAGGCCGTCCGCCTGTCCTCCTGCGGAGCCAACCGTCAGGCTGTGCGTCTGGTGGTGGTGAACAAGCCCGAGGAGGTGGCAAAGGTGCAGCCGCTGGTCAAGTGGGCTGCCTATCTGCCGCCGGAGCAGGGCACACCCAAAGCCGACGAGCTGCCCACCCTGTATGTGGCCGTGGTGCAGGATACCTCCATCCCCGGCGACCTTGCCACCGATACCGGCATTGCCCTTGCCAACATGACCCTTGCCGCATGGGACAAAGGCGTGGGCAGCTGCATCATGGGCGCGATCAACAAGCCCGCCCTCACCGAACTGCTGGGCATTGAAGAACCGCAGAAGCTGGCATTCATGGTGGCGTTCGGCTACCCGGCCCACAAGGCTCACATTGTGCCGCTGACGGCTGAGACCGGCGTAAAGTATTATCTGGACGAGAACCGGGATTACTGCGTGCCAAAGCGGAGCAAAGAAGAGATCGCAAAATATCTATAATTTGTATATATACATTTTGTCGACGCATTTTTTGTATAATTGTTTTCAATTCGGTTTCAATTGATGAGATTTTTTGCACAAGTATTGACTTTTCAATTTGTACAATCTATACTAAATTCGTTCGCCAGATGTTCGATGAATCGCATCGTTCCGGCGTACCGCAAAAACATACAGTACATTTGAGGAGTGTTTGAATATGAAAAAGATCTCTCGTCGCAGCTTTCTGGCAGCTGCCGGTCTGTCCGTTGCCGCTCTGGCTCTGACTGCCTGCGGTGGTTCTTCCGCAAGCACTGCTTCCTCCGTGGCAAGCTCTGCTGCTTCTTCTGAAGCTGCTTCCACCAGCGCTGCCGCTGGCGAGCTGACCACCGTTGAGGCTGGCAAGCTGACCATGGCTACCAACGCAACCTTCCCTCCGTATGAGATGACCACCGATGCAGGCGAGTTCGAGGGCATCGACATCGAGGCTGCTCAGGCCATCGCTGACAAGCTGGGTCTGGAGCTGCAGATCGATGACATGGACTTTGATGCCGCTCTGCTGAGCGTGCAGCAGGGCAAGGCCGACATCGTTATGGCCGGCGTTACCGTTACCGACGAGCGCAAGGCCGTGATGGACTTCTCCGACAGCTACGCTACCGGCATCCAGTCCGTCATCGTTCCCGAGGGCTCCGACATTGCTTCCCCGGATGATCTGGCAGGCAAGAAGATCGGCACCCAGCGCGGCACCACTGGCTACATCTACTGCACCGATGATTTCGGCGAGGACGCTGTGGTGGCTTACGACAGCGGTCTGACCGCTGTGCAGGCCCTGAACAATGGTCAGGTGGACGCCGTAGTCATCGACAACGCTCCCGCCAAGGAGTATGTGGCTGCCAACCCCGGCCTGAAGGTGCTGGAGACCAGCTACGCCGAGGAGGATTACGCCATCGGCATGGCAAAGAGCTCTCCGCTGGAGGACGCCATCAACTCCGCTCTGGAAGAGCTGAAGGCTGACGGCACCCTGCAGGCCATCGTGGACAAGTACATCACCGCTGAATAATCAGCTGGCTGATAACGGAACCACGGGGAGGCAGCCCCAACTGGGGCACCTCCCCTTTTTTGGAAAAATAAGGTTACAAAATTCTAACAAAACAGGAAAGTGAGGATGCGAATGGCTGCACAGTACGAACTGCTCAAAGAGCTGCTCAACAGCGGCACTACGCTCAGCTTCGGGCAGAATTTCTTCTTCAAGTTTTATCAGGCGTTCATCCTGAAAGACCGCTGGCTCCAGTACATCAACGGCGTAGGCACCACCCTGCTGGTCACTGCCATTGCGCTGGCACTGGGCATCGTGCTGGGCAGCGTGGTGGCACTGGTGCGTGTGGCGCACGACCAGCAGCGCCCCGGCCGCAGGAACCCGGTGCTGGGCTTCTTCAATGCGGTGTGTCAGGTATACACCACCATCATCCGCGGCACGCCCATGATGGTGCAGCTGCTCATCATGAGCATGGTCATCTTTGCCAACAGCCGCAACTTTACCATGGTGGGTGCGCTGGCACTGGGCATCAACTCCGGTGCCTATGTGTCCGAGATCATCCGCGGCGGTCTGATGGCCATTGACCCCGGCCAGATGGAGGCCGGACGCAGCCTCGGCCTGAACTACATGACCACCATGGTGGTCATCATCATCCCGCAGGCCATCCGTGCGGTGCTGCCCGCACTGGGCAACGAGTTCATTATCCTGCTGAAGGATACTTCCCTGATCACGGTCATCGGCGGCAAGGAGCTGCTGTACGCCGCACAGGGCATCATGAACCGCACCTACGAGGCCATGTTCCCGCTGCTGGGCGATGCGCTGATCTACCTTGTGCTGGTCATGCTGTTCACCCGTCTGCTGGCAAAGTTTGAGAGGAGGCTTGCTCAAAGTGACCGATAAGATTCTGGAAGTCCGCGGCCTGACAAAGACCTACGGCGGCGAAAAGAAGCCGGGCGCAAAGCAGCCCACCCCCACTCTGGACGTGCTGAAGGGCATCGATATTGATATTTACCGCGGCGATGTGGTCTGCCTGATCGGCCCTTCCGGCTGCGGCAAATCCACCTTTCTGCGCTGCCTGAACCGTTTGGAGATTCCCTCCTCCGGCAGCATCAAATTTGAGGGCACCGAGGTGGACGAGGCCCACATTGATGCTGTGCGCCAGAAGATGGGCATGGTGTTCCAGCACTTCAACCTCTTCCCCCACCTGACCGTGAAGAAGAACCTTGAGCTGGCCCCCACCCTGCTCAAGCTCAAGGATAAGCAGGCCATTTCCGACAAGGCCGACGAGCTGCTGGCCCGCGTGGGCCTGTCCGACAAGGCCGATGCCTACCCCAAGAGCCTTTCCGGCGGTCAGCAGCAGCGTATTGCCATTGCCCGTGCCCTTGCCATGGACCCGGACGTGATCCTGTTCGACGAGCCCACCAGCGCCCTCGACCCCGAAATGGTGGGCGAGGTTCTGGAACTGATGAAGGAGCTTGCCCACACCGGCATCACCATGCTGGTGGTCACCCACGAAATGGGCTTCGCCCGTGAGGTGTCCAACCGCGTCATCTTCATCGATGACGGCAAGATCCAGGAGGACGAGCCGCCGCAGGAACTGTTCACGAACCCGAAGCATCCCAGACTGAAAGCATTCCTTTCCAAGATGCTGTAATGTAAGAAATGAAAAAAAGAAGGGGCTGTTGCACATGCGACAGCCCCTTCTTTTGTACGAATAGGCGTAAGAATCAAGCGGTATCAACGCCTAAAACAAAAGCATGCGCAACAAATTTTCGATGGATTTGTGATGCACGTGCCCTTTTGAATTGTTTGATTATACAATTGATTTTGAAAATATCTGCTGCACTTTCGGCTAAAACGATGTGCAACAGTCCCTTTGCTTGTATGTTATTCTTTACTGCGAAACACAAAAAATTTGCTAAAAATATAGTTCAACGCCATAACAATAAACTGTACCACAAATTTGGAAATTCTGTCATACCAGTGTAAAATATTTACCAGCAATGTCATGCAGGCCATTTCGATAAGAAGAGTAGAAACTCTCGCATTGAAAAATTTTAGCATTTCGCGCAATTTATCAGTGCTTTTACTTTCAAAAACGAACTTTCGGTTTGTGATATAAGCAAAAGAAACTGCGCAGATCCATGAGAACGTATTGGCAGCCATCAGTTGAAATAGGTCTTGCGGATCCAGAAAAACTGTAGTGAAAAAATAGTAACTTACCAGACTCACTACCGTAGTCAGACCACCTATGATCACATAGTTGATCAATTCCTTATAACGAAAATAAAGCTGCTTTATTGTTTGTATCATACGCAGCGCCCGGAATTGATTTCTTTTTCCACAATATAGATCGGACGGTTTTTCAGCTCTGCGAATGCAACGGAAAAATATTCACCCATAATTCCGACCAGCAAAAAGAGAACAGCAAATAAAACATTGAATGCCGCAAGAATCACCTTATACTCGCGGAAGCCGCACAGTGCACTTATAGCAAAAAGCACAGCAGCAAGAAAACTTACAGCACCGGCATAGAGGCCGAGTTTCAGTGGAAAATCAGAAAAACCGACTATGGTGCTGATTGCAAAATTCATCAGTTTTTTCAGCGTATAGTGGCTGGCCCCGCCAGCTCTTTCCGCAGCAGTGTATTCCAGCGTTGTTTTCCGGAAGCCAACGCTTTGTACATATCCACGCAGAAAACGAGTCTTTTCACGGTAATTTGTACGCAGAACATCTGCCACACGGCTACTGATGGCAAAGAAATCCGATGCATTTTCCTCCAGCTTTACTTGATCAGATAAGGCGTTGATCACCCGGTAGAATGCTCTGGATGTAAAGTTTTTGATGGCACCTGCCGATTTGTTGGAGGTTCGGACCATGCTGATAACCTCATAGCCTTCCTCAAATTTCGCCATGATGGGGGCGATGCATTCCAGAGGGTGCTGCAGGTCGGCATCCATGCAAATGATCACATCCCCCGCAGCATGATCGATGCCTGCAATCATGGCAGCCTCGTGGCCAAAATTTCGCGAAAAACTGATTACACGGACATTCTTGTTCTGTTGCGCAATCACTTCCAGAATATTCATACTGGCATCGGTACTACCATCATTTACAAAAATTAGTTCATTTTCCCCCCATATTTCAAATCTTGCTCTATGTTGCAAAAGGCATTATAGAATTTTTCCAGAACGGCTTCTTCGTTATAAACTGAAATGACCAAAGATAATTTTTTCATTTGACCTTCCTGCTTTTTTACCGCGTTTACTGCTCATCCGCAAATTTGACAACGATTTTCCCATTGATACACCGGATCGAGCCCTGTTCCGGGTAGCAAGGCATAGATGCCACCTCTGCATTGCCCTCAAACTCTGCGGCATCTCCTAATTCCGGCGCAAAACCACACCAAAGCTCCATGGTTTCCTTCCATGCGTAATCATTGAAAATAAGTTCCCCTTTATATGTGGGCAGATCCAAATCATCGAAATACTCGCTGACTCCAACAAAATTTTTATCGTGCTTGTCATACTCCTCGATATAAACAACCTGCGCATCTTCAGTATAACCTTCAACACTTTCAATTCGTGTGATCAAAGTTGTGTAATAACTGATCATTTGTGTCTGCATCACGTCTGCTTTTAGGTAGAGGATATTGCTGTAACGAATATTTAGAGTCACAAGTACTCCTAATAGGGCAACAGCGGCTTTACATAGGGCACCTTCTACTTTTGTTCTATCTTCGGGATATTTATCAATAAGCCATACAACCAAAGCAAAGGCAAACGCCTGTCCAAAAGTCATTACGGCATGAACATCCCAAGGCTCTACCATCAGGTATACAAAGCATGCTGCAATAGGATATGCGATTAGGATCAATAGGGTTTGAGATCCTTTTGGAGTCTTAAGAATATACATTTTCCGGAGCACAAATATGGCAATGATCGCAGTAACAACAATCAACAAAGTATAGATATATCTTGCGCTGAAGTCTTCCACAGCAGTGCTTGGATAAAAGAAAGATCCATAGCCGCACAACATCCGATAAATATAATTGCTCAGATTTGTTCTTCCAAAATGATTGATACCTTTGTAATCCGTCAAAACAACGCCAAACTGATTCAGAAAAAATTGATTGACTAGAAAATATTCCGCAATAAACCCAATGCACACAGTTGCATTACACAGAGCCATTTTCCAAAACGCTTTCCAGCTCATATCAGACTGCCGGACATCTTCCATCATATAAAGCAACAATGTACAGATGCAAACCGGGATATTTGCCTGATACACACCAACAGAACAAGCCATCAAAACCGTGCAGAGTAATAGAGCGACAAAATTCTTTTTCTGGTGAAAAATCCATGCTCCAACCACTCCCAGTAGGGACGCAGCGTAATAGTATGGTGCAGTAAACATGTAACTGAATGTTCCCGTCACTGACGGAAATGTCACCATACTTCCGCACAGCAGAATAACAAGAGGCTTTGACTGGATCCTCAAACTATCCGCCAGCAGATATACGATTGCTGCAATGCACAAAATCGTAATCGTACCATTTACCACTGGCAGGCTGTAGTTTTTACTACCCAGCAAATTTGCACTCAGACTTCCAAGAATGCCCAGCATCCACCGTCCAGATTCGTAAGTAGCGCCCACATCGTTGAAATACCGTGCATCATCATGGAATGAGTATTTGTTGAACAGAACCATGCCATGCGCCAACAATCCCCAAAAAGTAGCACTGCACAGTACTGTTTTTAACAGGCTCTCATTTACCTTTAGCTTTTCCACAATTTTTTCCATGTATTTCTCCCAAACAAGGCATCATTCCCGAATTTAGCCAAAACCATACAGTTGTATTATACAATGTCAGCCTATCTCCTGCAACTATTTCTGCAAAAAAACGTGCTCTGTGGTTTCTATTATCCACAGAGCACAGTTCTCATCACTCTATTTTATTGCAGCTTTTACAGCGCATTATTCGTACCATCTGTTCCCTGCTCACTGGTATAAAGCACCATCAGATGGTTGGCGCTTTCTTCCAGCTGGGTCTTGGCCTGACGCAGGGCGGCTTCCTCGTTTTCATTCATTTTTTCGGGCTTATCCTTGCGCAGGCAGCGGCGGAGGTTGGCGAGGTCCGTTTTGATGCGGTTCTTCTCGTCCTTGTCCAGCTCCTTTTTGCATTTGGAAAGAGCCTCGTCCACCTTGTAGGCCAGCACCTCGGCCTGATTGTGCAGGTCCAGCCGCTCCTTGCGGCGGCTGTCCTCGGCCTCGTAGGCGGCAGCGTCTGCCATGGCGCGTTGGATCTCATTTTCCGAAAGGTTGGTGCTGCCGGTGATGGTGATGTTCTGCTCCCGGCCGGTGCCAAGGTCCTTGGCAGACACCTTCACCACGCCGTTCACGTCGATATCGAAGGTAACTTCGATCTGCGGTTTGGAGGAGAAGCTTGCCCGGATGCCGGTGAGCTTGAATTTGCCCAGACTCTTGTTGTCGCGGGCAAAGTGGCGCTCGCCCTGCAGCACGTTGATCTCCACACTGGTCTGCATGGGCCGTGCGGTGGTGAAGATCTGGCTCTTGCGGGTGGGGATCATGCTGTTGCGGGTGATCAGCGGGGTGGCCACGCCGCCCAGCGTCTCAATGGAGAGGGTCAGCGGGGTCACATCCATCAGCACAAGGCCCTGCGCCGCTGCGCCGGTGGCACCGGCCAGCTTGCCGCCGCCCTGCAGCAGACCGCCCTGCACAGCCGCACCCATGGCAACACACTCGTCCGGGTTCAGGCTGTGGCTGGGTTCGCAGCCCAGCAGCTCCTTCACCTGACGCTCCACCGCAGGCATCCGGGTGCTGCCGCCCACCAGCAGCACCTTTCCCAGCTGGCTGGCAGAAATGCCTGCATCCCGCAGCGCATTCTGCACGGGAGCCACTGTGCGGGCCAGCAGGTCGCCGGTCATCATCTCGAACTGCGGGCGGGAAAGCGAGATATCCAAGTGGTGAGGGCCGTCCTTGCCCACTGCGATAAAGGGCAGGTTCAGCTGTGCCGACGGTGCGGCAGAAAGCTCCTTCTTTGCCTTTTCGGCTTCCTCTTTCAGCCGGCCCATAGCTGCCGGGTCGCGGGAGAGGTCGATGCGATCCGACTTTTTGAACTCGGCCACGGCATATTCCACGATGCGCTGATCGAAGTCGTCACCGCCCAGATGGGTGTCGCCGCCGGTGGCAAGCACCGTAAAGGTCCCGTCCTCGATCTCGATGATGGACACATCAAAGGTGCCGCCGCCGAGGTCGTAGACGAGGATCTTCTGCGCCGCTTCGTTATCCAAACCATAGGCCACAGCGGCAGCAGTAGGCTCGTTGATGATGCGCAGCACGTTCAGGCCTGCAATGCGGCCTGCATCCTGCGTAGCCTTGCGCTGGCTGTCGTCGAAGTAGGCGGGCACCGTGATGACCGCTTCGGTCACCGGCTCGCCCAGATAGCTCTCGGCATCGCGGCGGATCTTGGCCAAGATCATGGCGCTGATCTCCTGCGGAGTCATGTCCTTGCCGTCGATGTGCACCCGGTAGTCACTGCCCATATGGCGTTTGATGCTGGAGATGGTGCGCCCGGAATTTGTGGCGATCTGGCGCTTGGCCGCACCGCCCACCAGACGTTCACCGTCCTTCGTGAAGGCCACAACGCTGGGGGTGGTGCGCTCACCCTCCGCATTGGTGATGACCACGGGCTTGCCGCCCTCCACCACTGCCACACAGGAATTGGTCGTGCCGAGATCGATGCCGATTACTTTGCTCATACTGTCTGTTTCCTCTCCGGTGCTGTGCATCTTGGGCGCAGCTCTTCAAATCATTTCCGAGTATATCTTACCGTCCCGATATGACGATTTTTTAGTCCAATTGTAAAGATTCCATGTCGTAAGCTGTGGCTCGGGCAGGCAGTTCACTGGTCAGTTCCCGGATGAGCTGGTCGGCTTCGGCCAGCCACTGCTCTGCGTCCGGCTCGTGCTCACGGGCCTTGATGGAAAAGCCCTGCCTTGCTTCTGCGGCCAGTGCCAGCGCCTTTTTGCGGCTGGTGTAGCGCGTTTCGGTCTGGGCCACACGCAGGCACACCTGCGGAGTGTACTCGATATCCGGCATATGGGCTGCGTTGGCGCGGGCACGGCGGTAATACAAAAGTGCCCGGCCATTGTCGCCCCGGGCAGCGCAGTCATCGCCCAGTGCAATGTTGGATAAGATCTCGCCGCTGTCTGCTGCTTCCTTCCACATGCGGCGGGCCTCGGCACGGTTCGTGCGGGTGCCGCGGCCCTTATAAATACAGTCTGCCAGCAGGGCAAGTCCCATGGTGCTGCCAAGCTCGGCTGCTTTTTCAAAGCATTCCACAGCCTGCGCCCAGTTGCCCTTGCGGGCGGCTTCCTTTCCGGCATCCGCTTTCTCATCACCGGGGTCTTCCGGCGTATGGCCCGCGTGCAGCAAACCGTTGAGCAGAGCGCCGTCCAGCGTAGCCGAGTGGCTCCACGGGTCCAGCACCACGCCGTCGATCCCCTCAGTGGAAAGGGCCAGCTCCATGGCATCCTGCAGGGTGTAATCCGCCATTGGCCGGGCAGAAGTGCTGCGGTCGGCGCAGGCCGCAGCTGCAGAGGTGAACATAGGCAGCCATGTGCGGCCCTTCTCGTTGCGCAGGGTCCACAGCTGCAGGTCCTTCGCCTTTGCCGTGGGCACCGGATGCTCCGTCCACGGTGCAGGCGTGTTGTGCACCGTCAGTGCCGTGCGCAGCGGCACCAGAACATGGGTCTCCATTTCCAGTGCATAGTTCAAAGCGCCCATCAGCGTCCAGAAGCTTTCTTCGTTCTGGCCTTTATATAAATTTTCCACTGCCTGCTCAAAGGCCGGGCAACCGGTGCCCGCCGGGCTGTAGGCCGGAGCGTTCTGCCGATGCTTGCGGGTGCCCACCGGGCGCAGCCGGATGCCGCCGTCTTGTCTTTTTGCCATCTGCTCACCATTCTTCCAGTTTCTAGTCAGTTTTTAGTATAGCAGGAAATGGCTTTGGGTACAACGCCTATCTGTATGTATCCATTTTTCCCTACTCAAAAAAGCGGGGTGCCAGATCAGCTTCTTCTGGCACCCCGTTAAAAATACATTTTTCCTGAAACGCCTTATTCCGCGTCCAGATCTTTTTCGGTCTCAGCAGCAATATAGATTGGTCTATGCTTTGTTTCAAGATATGTTTTGGCAAGGTACTCGCCCGCAATTCCCGTACACAGCAGCTGCACACCACTGCACAAAAGGATAATGCAGACAAGGCTCGGCCAGCCGGAAGTAGGGTCGCCGAACATCAGTGCACGCACCACCACGATCATGATGCCTACAAACGCCAATACGCAAAAGGCAAGGCCAAGGCCCGCCGCCATCAGCAGCGGAGCTGTGGAAAAGCCCACAATGCCTTCGATCGAATATTTGAGCAGACCCCAGAAGTTCCACTTTGTTGTGCCCGCCACACGCTCTACGTTTTTGTAGTCGATCCACTTTGTTTTAAAGCCGACCCAGCTGAAAATGCCCTTGCTGAAGCGGTTATATTCCGCCATACTCAGCACGGCATCAGTCATTTTGCGGCTCATCAGGCGGAAGTCTCTTGCTCCATCCACGATCTCTGTATCCGAGAGCTTATTGATGATCTGATAAAACTTTTTGGCAAACCAGCTGCGAACGGGCGGTTCACCCTCGCGTGTCGTGCGGCGGGTGGCCGCGCAGTCATATTCGCCGGAGAGCAGCAGCTCCAGCATTTCCGGCAGCAGCGAGGGCGGGTCCTGCAGATCCGCATCCATCGTTGCTACATAATCGCCCTTTGCCGCTTTTAATCCGGCATAAATGCCTGCTTCCTTGCCAAAGTTCCGGCTGAAGGAGATGTACCGCACACGGGCATCTTTCCGGTGCAATTCCCGCGCGATCTGCAGCGTGCGGTCTTTTGAGCCGTCATCCACAAAGATGAACTCAAAATCTGCTCCGTGGGATATTCCCATCTGCTGTGCGATCTTGCTGGCCTCTTTATAAAAAATAGGAAGTGATTCTTCCTCATTGTAGCACGGAACGACCAAACTTATCAGCATTCCTGTTTCCCCTTTTGTGCAATATTTAAAATCATTGTAGCATACCCCCACCCTGGTTTCAACCGTTTTCGGCATTTTGCCCGGCGGTTTTCAGCACACTTTTGCAATAAAAACATTTTCTATGGCTTTTTAGGTTTTTGTACGCTATAATAAGTAGGATTTCATAAACCTTATAATGCAAGAAAGCAAGAAAGAAGGAGTATCGCCTTGAACAAGATGCTAGGCTATCTGAAGGACTACAAGCGCGAGAGCGTGCTTGCGCCCCTTTTCAAGATGCTGGAAGCCACGTTCGACCTGTTCGTGCCGCTGGTCATGGCGGATATCGTGAACATCGGCATTGCCGCCCACGACTTCCACTATATTCTTGTGCGGTGCGGCATTTTGCTGCTGCTGGCCATGATCGGCCTTGCCTGCAGCCTGACGGCACAGTATTTTTCCGCAAAGGCGGCCGTGGGCTATTCCACAGCTCTGCGCCACGCCCTGTTTGAGCACATCCAGACCCTGAGCTTTACCGAGATGGACACCCTCGGCACCAGCACCCTGATCACCCGTATGACCAGCGACGTGAATCAGGTGCAGAGCGGCCTGAACCTGTTTTTACGCCTGTTCCTGCGCAGCCCGTTCGTGGTGATCGGTGCCATGGTCATGGCCTTTACGGTGAATGCCCGTGCAGCGCTGATCTTTGTAGTGACCATCCCGCTGCTGAGCGTGGTGGTGTTCGGCATCATGGCTGCTACCCGGCCCCTGTACAAGACGGTACAGAATCGCCTTGACCGGGTGCTGGGCCTGACCCGTGAAAACCTGACCGGCGTGCGCGTGGTGCGCGCTTTTGATAAGGAAAAGAGCGAGGTAGAGCGCTTTGAGAATGCCAACGATCTGCTGACCAAGATGCAGCTCCATGTAGGCCATATCTCTGCCCTGATGAACCCGCTGACCTATGTGCTCATCAACATTGCCATTGTGGCACTGCTCTATGTGGGCAGCATTGAGATCAATGTGGGTGGCATGGCTTCCGGCGACGTGATCGCGCTGGTGAACTACATGAACCAGATCCTTGTGGAGCTGGTCAAGCTGGCAAACCTGATCGTGCAGGTGAGCAAGGCGCTGGCCTGCGCAGGCCGCGTGCAGGCTGTGCTGGACACCACGCCTGGCATGGCCTTCCCGGAAAAGCTTCTGGGCGAGGTGCCCGCCGAAAAATCCGGTGATGCCGTGCGCTTTGAGCATGTAAGCCTGACCTATGCGGGTGCCGGTGCACCCAGTCTTTCCGACATCAGCTTCACTGCAAAGCGCGGCCAGACCATTGGTGTCATCGGCGGTACCGGCAGCGGCAAATCCAGCCTTGTCAACCTGATCCCCCGCTTCTACGATGCCACCGAAGGCACGGTGGAGATCATGGGCCGCGATGCCCGGAACTATCCCCGCGAAGAACTGCGCGGCAAGGCAGCCATGGTCATGCAGAAGGCCCAGCTCTTTGGCGGCACCATCCGCTCCAACCTGCTGTGGGGCAACAAGAATGCCACCGATGCGGACCTGTGGGCCGCACTGGAGACCGCACAGGCTGCGGAGTTCGTCAAAGCCAAGCCCCTTGGGCTGGACGAGCCTGTGGAGCAGGGCGGTCGCAACCTGTCCGGCGGACAGAAGCAGCGCCTGACCATCGCCCGCGCCCTTGTGGGCAAGCCGGAAATTCTGATCCTTGACGACAGCGCCAGCGCACTGGACTATGCCACCGATGCCGCCCTGCGCAAGGCACTGGCTGCTCTGCCCGGCAGCCTGACCGTGTTCATCGTGAGCCAGCGCGCTGCCAGCCTGCAGCACGCAGATCAAATTCTGGTGCTGGACGACGGCCATCTGGTGGGCATCGGCACCCACAACCAGCTGCGCCAGACCTGCCCCGTCTACGAGGAGATCTACGAGAGCCAGTTCAAGAAAGGGGATGCGCAGAAATGAGTGCAAAAGCAAAAACAAAGCTGACCCCGCAGCAGCGCAAGGCCACCCTGACCCGTGTTCTGGGCAAGATCAAACCTTATTCCCTGTTTGTGGTGTGCAGCCTGATCGTTGCTGCCGTGAGCGTGGGTGCACAGCTGTATATCCCCATCCTCTGCGGCAGCGCCATTGATATGATGCTGGGCAAGGGTGCCGTAGATTTTGTCGGTGTGATGCGCATTATCATCGAGGTGCTGGTGGTTGCCGGTGTAGCCGCTCTTGCGCAGTGGCTGCTGAGCGTGTGCAACAACCGCATCACCTTCCTTGTCAGCCGCGACCTGCGCAACGAAGCCCTGCGCAAAATTCAGACTCTGCCGCTGTCCTACCTCGACAGCCACCCCTCCGGCGATATCGTCAGCCGCATGGTGGCCGATGTGGACACCTTTGCGGACGGCCTGCTGATGGGCTTTACACAGCTGTTCAGCGGCGTGCTGACCATCCTCGGCACCCTGCTGTTCATGCTCAGCGAGAATGTGCCCATCACGCTGGTGGTGGTGTGCATCACCCCGCTGAGCCTCGTGGTGGCAAGCTTCCTTGCCAAGCGCAGCTATGGTTACTTCCAGAGCCAGAGCGCCGTGCGCGGCGAGCAGACCGCGCTGGTCAACGAGATGATCGAGGGCCAGAAGGTGGTGCAGGCCTTCGGCCACGAGGCCGAGAGCCTTACCGCCTTTGACGAGGTGAATGGCCGTCTGCAGGACGTGAGCCTGAAGGCCATCTTCTTTTCCAGCCTGACCAACCCCGCCACCCGCTTTGTGAATAACATCGTGTACGCAGGCGTGGGCCTTGTGGGTGCCGTGTACGCGGTGCGGGGCGGCATCACCATCGGTCAGCTGAGCGTGTTTTTGAGCTACGCCAACCAGTACACCAAGCCCTTCAACGAAATCTCCGGCGTGGTGACGGAGCTGCAGAATGCTCTGGCCTGCGCCGCCCGCGTGTTCGAACTGCTGGATGCCGACGATCAGGTGCCGGAAGTCGAGAACGCCTCCGTGCTGCAGCCGGACGGCCATGTGCAGCTGGAGGATGTTTCCTTCCGCTACCTGCCCGACCGCCCGCTGATCGAGGGCCTTTCCCTCGACGTAAAGCCCGGCCAGCGCATTGCCATCGTCGGCCCTACCGGCTGCGGCAAGACCACCCTCATCAACCTGCTCATGCGTTTCTATGATGTGAACGGCGGTTCCATCAAGGTGTCCGGCACCGACATCCGGGATGTGACCCGCGCTTCCCTGCGCGGCAGCTACGGCATGGTGCTGCAGGATACATGGCTGCGGGCCGGTACCGTGCGGGAAAACATTGCCTACGGCAAGCCGGATGCAAGCCTTGAAGAGATCGTGGCAGCAGCCAAAGCCGCCCATGCAGACAGCTTCATTCGCCGCCTGCCGGAGGGCTACGATACCGTCATCGCCGAGGACGGCGGCAACATCAGTCAGGGCCAGAAGCAGCTGCTGTGCATTGCCCGCGTGATGCTCTGCCTGCCGCCGATGCTGATCCTGGACGAAGCAACATCCTCCATTGATACCCGCACCGAGGTGCGTATCCAGAAAGCTTTTGCCCGCATGATGCAGGGCCGTACCAGCTTTATTGTGGCGCACCGCCTTTCCACCATCCGCGAGGCGGACGTGATCCTTGTGATGAAGGACGGCCACATTGTGGAGCAGGGCAGCCACGACGAGCTGCTTGCTGCAAACGGCTTCTACGCCAAGCTCTACAACAGCCAGTTCGAGGGCGTGGAGACCTGAGAGTTCCTGATAATAATAACAAAAAGGAGCGGTGCGCTGCATCGCTCCTTTTTGTTATTATTTGCTTTCAACTTTCTGCACGATGGGTTCAGTGGGCGGCGGAGTAAGGGTGGAATGCTCCACGATGAACTGCTCCGCCCGCTCCCGGGACAGACGCTGGCGCACCTTGCGTGCATCGTTGGCGGGGAAGGTGCGCTCGCCGTCCAGCTTGGCATCCCAGTGGGCAGCGGCTGCTTCCACCTCGGCGTCCGTGGGTGCAAGGCCCTCCTTTTCTGCCACCAGCAGAAGCCCCAGCCAGCTGCGCAGCTTGCGCTCTGCCTGCGCGTGGAGCCATGCACGGAACTCTTCCACCGTCTGGCCGCGCACTTTAAGGAACTGGTCAAAGTTGATGCCATTGGCCTGCAGGCTCAGGTTGAACTGGCGCTGCTCGGCAAAATAATTGCCGCCCACCAGCTGCTTTGGCAGCGAGCCTTTCACTGCATCGCCCAGCTGCCACACCAGCTCCTTGCGTGCCCGCTGCTCAGCCTGGGCACAGCGCTGTGCCCAGATCTCGCGGGCCACCTGCTGCCGCAGCGCCGCCTTGCCCGCTGCATCGGCTGCACGTTCTTCGTCGCCGTGGTGACGGTTGATCTCCAGTTCAATGGTCAGCTGCCGGATGGGGTGCGGCTCAATGGGCTGCACGAAACCGGTGTATGCTCCCACTTCCAGCGGCGGCAACGCGTAGAACTGTGCCCCCGCCCGGAAGCCCTCGGCCCGGTTCACCGCCAGCAATTCAAAATCCGGGTCGGTCACCGGCACCACATGGTACTCCTGTACCAGCTGCTCATACAGCGCCGAAAAGCCGCCAAGAATAGTGCGGTTCACCGCCTCGGTCAGCAGACCGTCCTCTTCCTGCGGCGCGTCCGGCCCTGCCTGCACCTGTGCAATGGCTACCGCCAGCTCCTCGGCACCGGCTGTGAATACCAGACGGCAGTCGCCCGGCTCAGCCATGCCAAAATGTTCCAGTTTCATCCTCTTTTCCCCTTTCAGCGGGCAATGCCCACGGTCAGTACCAGCAGGGCCACACCCAGCACGGCATACAGCACCTCGGCTCCCAGCGTAGCGCGGTCGCCCTCTACATACATTTTTTCCGGGTTTTCGGGGTCATAATATAAGGTGACGGTATCCCCCACTGCAAAGCTCTTGCCCCGCGCAGGCTTCGGGTAGTGCAGCCGATGGCTACCGCCTGCGGTGGTAAAGGCCAGCACATAGGCACCGCCATCCCGGCTCTGCACGGTGCCCTCCACCGTGGCCGTGACCTTCTGCCCCTGCGTGCACAGCCTGCGCCGTGCCAGCACACTGCGCAGAGCCATAAAGAACATGATGCCTGCTCCCAGCAGGAAAATAATGATATTGAACATTCTGCATTTCCCTCGTTTTCTCAGTCTGCGCGCAGGACACCCTCCCGGCGCGTCCTGTTTATTGTATCACACTTTGGCAAAAATTTCGCCCTGCAGCTGCCATTCAGAATGCATCAATTTTCAAGCAAAATTTTGTCGAGAAAATCTGAAAATAATGCTTGACATTCTTCGTATATCTGGTATAATAACTATCGTTCCGAGCAACACAGCTCACGAACAAAACAGAATATGCGGATATGGCGGAATTGGCAGACGCGTTAGATTCAGGTTCTAATCGGGGCAACTCGGTGGAGGTTCAAGTCCTCTTATCCGCACCAAACCATGAAAATCCGAACCTTTTCTCGATAGGAGAAGGGTTCGGATTTTTTGTTTTCTTCGGAAATGAAAATTCAGGCTCTTCCCTGACGGCCGTGTGTCCGAAACCTTATCAAAAGAAAGACCGTATCACGAAGGTCACAACTGTAAAGGTGCCGTAAGGTAGAAAGGACACGAGTATGAAGTACGATGAAAGAACCTGCAAATTCAACATGGACACCGGCTGCGTGGAGCTGCTGCTCCGGGATGGAAGAAAAATTTCCATCGACTGCACCGGGGTCGAGGATGCGTTGGATGTGACCATGGCGCAGAGGTCGGAGTTGGATTACCTCATCTACAATGATCCGCTGAGCTACGCGGATTTGATTCTGAATGGTAACCCGGAGGAATATTTGAAGAATGTGGTCGGAGGTCATGGATCAGAGGATTTATCGTTTAGAGATTAACTCGATATAAGGAACAAGCCCACAGGTCTGCCGTATTTTTATGCGGTCTATCCTGTGGGCTTGTTTGCTATTATCGACTCATGATTGAATTTGAAATTTCAAGCACGACCGTATCATGTTTATAGGTGGTAACAACCATCGGCAGGCCTCCAGCCTTCAAAACTTATGCAGACGTTTGATTTTCGTATCGTTTAAGCCAGAGGAAAAAGCAGATGTTTAATAAGATGCCCACTGCGGTGGAGGTGGGTGCGGACAGACCGATCATCGTCAGGCTGGCGTTGGGCTGGATACTCATAATATACGCCATGGGGAGACGCACCAGCAGAGTCTGCACCAGCCCCTGTACCATGACCCAGAGGGTTTTGTCGTTGCCATTGAAGTAACCTACCATGCTGAACAGGATGGCAGTGGCGATGGTCTCGGGCGCAAAGCCCTTGAGGTAGGCGTAGCCGTTGGCAATAACCGCGGCATCTGCCGTAAACAGACCGGAGAGAACGTCACCCTTGCACCACACCAGTGCAAATACGACGCAGCCGAACACCAGACCGATGCCAATGCCGGTGAGCATGGACTGCTCGGCGCGTTTTTTATTGCCAGCACCCACGTTCTGGGACACAAAGGATGCCATGGACTGCATCAGAGAACTGGGGATCAGCATGGCAAAATTAACGATCTTGCACGCCACACCGTAGCCGGAAGATGCCTCCAGCCCCAACCGGTTGACGAAGGCGCAGAGCGCCAGAAAGGAAAGCTGGGTCAAAAACTCCTGCAAAGCCAGCGGCAGACCGATGCCCAGAAATTTTTTGCACTGGGGGTTCGGCTTGAAATCAGAGCGATGGATTTTGAAGGGCAGCTCCTTCTTCAGCAGCATTGCGATTGCACAGATTACGCTGACGGCTTGTGCTGCTACCGTAGCAATGGCGGCACCGGCAGCATCCAGATGAAAACCAGCCACCAGCACCAGATCGCCAATAACATTCACAATGCACGCCACCAGCACAAAGATCAGCGGAGAGCGGCTGTCGCCCAGACCGCGGAAAAGAGCCGAGAGCATATTATAGGCTACAATAAAGAAGATGCCGCTGCCGCAAATGCGCACATAGCTGGCGGTCAGGTCCAGGGCTTCGGCAGGAGCCTGCATCAGACTGGAAATAAGCCGTGCAAAAAACACCAGCACCACGAACAGTGCAGCTGCCAGAAGGGTGAACACAACAGCTGCCCCGCCAATGACTTGCCCGATGTACTGCGGTCGTTTTTCGCCCAGATAGCGGGCAATGAGCACTGTGACACCCATGGCAAGCTGGGTGACAACAAAGGTGACGAGGTTGAGTACCTGACTACCGGTGGAAACCGCAGACAAGCCTGAAGTGGAGCCAAAGCGCCCCACTACCAGAAGATCTACTGCGCCGTAAGCGGCCTGCAGCACCAGCGCACCCAGAATGGGCAGCATGAAAAAGGCGAGCTTTGGCAAAATGCGGCCTTGGGTAAAATCGGTCTTATCGTTTTTCAAGAGAATCTTTCCTTTCGCACATAATAGCATAGAATTTTTCCAGCGTTTGGATGGTGCACGCTGCATCCTCCTCGGAAATGCCGTCCAGATACGGGAGCAGTTGCGAGAAGTAGTCCGTATTGTACTTCTGGGAAAGCGCTTGCCCGCTCTCGGTGAGGAACAGATAGGTCACGCGGCCATCTTCAGCGGACACCTGTTTTCTCAGATACCCTTTGTGCTCCATCTCTTTTACGGTACGGGTCACACCGGGGCGGGGCAGATTCAGCGCATCGCTGAGATCAGAGATCTTCGGCCAGATGCCACGGGTCTGCAATTTCTGAATAACATCCAGACACTGGATATAGGAGGATGTCACACCCTCCGGCAGGGCAGGCAGCATCTCCCGTGCCCGCTTTGCCAGATAGCAGGCATCCAGCAGCTGCTTGATCAGTTCGATGGTCATAATGAAATTCCTCTCCAAACGATTATCGAAGGTAATTAACATTGATAATTATATAGAACTACCCGGGAATGTCAAGTCTTTTTGAAAAATCGGAGATGTCGGCAGCTTTGAGGCATCTGCTTCCGGCATACCATTCTAGAGGGTGTTTGAGCGAATACAGTCTGAACCATGGATTAGAAGATCAAATACAAAACAAAAACAGGGTGCGTCCCTGAATAGGACGCACCCTGCCAGCGTAATTCACGATTTGATTCGTTGGCAACAACCGTGAATTGCATATCGCAAACAGGTCGTTGAGAATTGCTCTGCTTGTAAAACTTGCGATTAAAGCCACAGATAACAGCGATATGTACAACAGGGCGTTCCCCGTCGGGAACGCTCTGCTTTTCTTTGCTGGGGGCATGATGAGCCTGCTCCGCCTGCCATGCAGCAAACTCCCGCTGTCCTACCTCGCTGTTCCAGCAGGCAAGGATGGCCGGGTAGAATGCCCGTGCCAGACGGTCGATGACTTCATCGGGATAGGGGGAAGTGTTTGTGGACTTTTTCTTTTTGTTCAAACGCACGCTCCTTTGATCGTCCCACCGCAGCAAAGTCGGGCGAGAAAATCAAAGTTCCAATTTTTATCAGGCGCAAGGGCGCGGATGCTTTCCGCCCTGCACTTGCGGCTGGGGGCTCGTTGATGGCTTACAGGTGTCTGCTGTTATGCGGTCTTTTCTTCTTCAAGGGCTTCTGCAAGAGCCTTTTCCAGATAGGTTTCGATTTCAGTCAGGTAGTTAGCAGGTCTCTGCATTGCGAAGCGGAGAACCTTTTGCTTTTCCGGGTCAGTGAAATAGCTGGGATTGTTTTTGAGCGTTTTCTTCCATGAGTTTTTCATCATTTCGGTCGCACGGCTCAAGGATTTGTAAACCTTCATAAACTCGTCCGGTACATGATAGCACCGGAATTCTTCTGTTTGTGGTGTGGGCATGGGAACGGGTTCTGCTTTTTCAGGTTCAAATTCTGCACTGGCAGATTCCAACACTTCCAATGCCTCTGGATGCAGGATTTGAGCAAGGACATCTGAACGATGCTCGGCACTTACCTGCACGAGTTTGGACATTTCTTCGTTGGTAAACTTCACTTCGCCGGAAAAGACTTTCTGCTTGATGCCGGGAGAGAGGTTGTCTGCGATGTCGATGCCTCGTGTATAGTGGCTGGCGCGGAGAACGGAGGCGCGGCTGACACCGTTTTCCTCTGCGATCCGGTCACAGGTTTTCTTTCCAGAGTGGTGGTTATCACCGTGATCACCACCACTTTTCTTTGCTAAAGTGTACTGATTACCCCGAAAGATTTTTGCAGCTTTCTTTTCAGCTTCATACTGTTTCCCAAGCAGATAGCGTTTCTGTTCGGGGCTCAGGTTTCGCCGTCCCAACTGATTCCGGCAAATCCACGCAATGGTTTCTTCGCGGTTCTCAAATTGGAGCGGCGTAGTGGAAAAATAAATCTCAGGATGCTTCTGGAGAATGGCATAACGGTTGTGGCCGTCAACAAGGGTATTGTTCCAAACGATCAAAGGAGAGAGCAGCTTGCCTTCCTTGAGGATGTTTTCTTCAAGCTGCTTAAATTCATCATCGGTCAGAGGAGGAATCTGAGACTGGAACTCCGGGTCGATTTTCAGGTTGATCATACGCACACTCCTTTATCTCTCCTGCTGCGCCGGTTCTTCCTCCCGGAAAAAGGACGCAACATTCTGCTTTGCGGTTTTCAGCTTGAGCAGCTCGTTCTTGGCTTCCTTGTACTGCTCGTAGAACTGTGCCTTTTCGGATGCCAGCTGCGCATACTCGGCTTCCAGTTTCTTCGGGCTGGGCAGCTTGGTGATATCATTTGCCTTGAAATAGGCTGCTGCCGCCCGGTGCGCTGTCAGCTCTGCACGGTGCTGTTCTTCAAAGGCTGCGGGTCGTTTTGCAGCTTTTAACTGCTGTGCGACGCTCTTGGTGCTGGCGTAGGCTGCGACATGATAGCGCAGCTCTTTGTTGGCTTTCATGCGACCTTCGAGATCTTTCACCACTGCCAGCGAATCGTGGAACTTGGTATCAAGCTCTGTAATTCTCTGGTCGAGTGCGTCCTCGTTGAGCAGACCATTTTCCTGCAAGAGGATCAAGGTCTGTGCCATAGCTTTGAGGTTGTGTTTTTTCGCCCAACGCTCGTAGCCGATGCCCTTACCCTGCTTCAGCTTCGCCTGAATATCGATCAGTTTCCCGATGCGGTCAGACTTGGACTGGATAGTGCGCTTGCGTTCGGTATTGGCTTTCAGAGCGGCAAGCACAAGTTCTTTCTCGAACTTGTCACCGATGCTGCGCGCCCGGATGAACTTTGTCCTTCCAGCAGGCAGATAGCTGAGCCGTCCACGGCTTTCCTTGACGGTAATGCCGTACTGCTGCAAGAGCCTGTCCGAGAAATCTTCAAAACTCGTTGCAACATTGAGAACCTCCGAAATCTGTCTCCGCAAGACTTCTTTTGCGGTTTCAAACTTCGTTTGTGTGGGCTGCTGACCTGTTGCGAGCAGGGCAGCGTTTTCATGGTCGAGTTTCAGTTGACCTCGCTGTTTCATCCAGTATTCGCGCTCGCTCACACGAACCTTCGAGCCGTTGAGCAGGTCGATCTGGTACAGTCCAGCACCTTCGCACAGCTCCATGACCTCGACACGCAAGTGCCGCATGGTCTGGGCCGTGCTGGAGTGCTTCATACCCTCACACCAGTCGCGGGGCTTTTGCATATAGGGCTTGCGTTCCACTTCTCGCATTCGGATGCTGCCGATCACGATGTGGACATGGATGTTTCCCGAATGGTTGTGCCCATCGGGGTGAGTGCAGACGATGGCGGGATGACCGGGGAAGTTTTCTTCGCAGAATTTCAGGCCAAGTGCCTGTGCCTTTTCCATGGTCAAGCCGTTGTCGGCTGCATCTCTTGGGTCAAAGCTGATGATATACTGGTGGCTTTTAATATCACCATGCTGGGTGTTCTTGCCATACTTGCGGTTTGCCAGCAGACAGGCCGTTGCAAATGAGAAATCACCGCACTCAAGGGTGTCGAGCAGGTAGGATTCCCGCAGCTTCGGCTTGCCCTGTTCATCCAGAAGCTGCTTTCCGGTGAACTCATCGTGTTGGTAGATCAGGTACGCTTCAATGGCGGTGTAGTCCGAGTTCTTAGAGGCGATATGCTTGAGCGTTGCCATACAGTTCACCCAGAACTTTCTCGGCGTGCAGCCGAAATGCGGTCAGGTCTGCAAGTTCGTCAAGGAGTTTCGCCCGGATCTGTTCGGTGTCTGCACCGCCGGAATTGAAGTGCCTTGCAAGCTGGTTCAGGTTGCCGCCCACCTTGCTGCACTGAGCAAGCAGGGTGGAAACAGCGGTCAGGGTTTCTTCACCGCCGCCGGCAACGATGACCGTTTTCTCGATTTTGACGTTGTGAATGGCTCGGCGGATAAAAGTGGAGAGGGAGAGATTCAGGAGTTTGCAAGTGAGTTCCAGTGACGCTTTTTCCTCCGCTGTCACACGGAACTTGATGATGTGCGTTTTGTTGTTCGGCGTGTCGGGGCGCTGGGAATTGCTAGGGGTCAGTTGAACATTCGTTTTGGTCATTGTACCTCCTGTCTGTTCGATAACTCCTCGGTGAAGTTATGTAAGCACGACACGCCGTTCCATTCGTGCCGCAAGGCACGAATGATGAGCAGGGTTTGGGGCAGGCACGCCCCAACAAGATCACTTGGAAAACTCGCAAGAGTTCGAGAAGTGAAGTCCCGGATGGACAGGAAATTTTCAAGAATTGAAAATTTGTGGCCACGGGACGGTTCTTGCCCTCTACCGCTGCGCTCAAAACGCATTTTCAACAAATGTTTCCGAATTGTTAAGGCGCAAAAAATAAGTAGAGGTGGTGCTGCTCATGTAAGGGGGATCACCGTTTGCTCCGAACGCAGTTCCTGCCCCTGTTTTGCAGCGGCGTTGACGAAAAGTCGGTATCACGTCCGGTCGGCTTATGAAATTTTCAAGGTACAACTCCCGTAAAGAAAAATACCACCCTGCAAGACAGGCGAAAAATTTTGTCGGGTGAATCGGCGGCAAAATGAATCGGGTGTGTTGCGGAGCGGTAAAATCTTCATAGGAAATAGACCCTCAACGTGTGGTCATTTACAACTAACGCAGTGGGATTTGCGATAGAGGGTATCATAGATTGCAAGTTGCGTCAAGATGGTTTTGCAAAATTTATTATGGTAAAGCAGCAAAAGTATTACTAATACAAAATGCCCTCCCACGAATGGGAGGGCGCATGATGAAGGAGAAAATGAAGAAAGCAAATTGCGGATGGGTTTGAAATGAGGGTTCAGAGGGCAGACATAAAAGCAATGTCCTCTGCGGCGCAGTTCAGGATGACTTCTTCCCGAAGAAGCGGAATGTCCCGGCTCTGCTGGTGCAGCCACTTAGAAATCTCTGCATACTGGATACAGCCTTTTCCCAACGGTGTAGGGCCGTAGGTATCGTAAGTTCCCGTAGAGCCATAAGTGAAATCTTTGACATGAATCGCATCAATGCGAGAACCAATCAGGGAAAGCCAGTCATTCCAAAGCTTTGTCTGATGGAGAATGTTGTGGTTTTCCAGTACATTGGCCGGGTCAAAGATGAAGTGCAGATGCTCCGGGTCGGCTACACGGTCAATCAGCTGCTGAACCACTTCCATGCTGTCCAGTGGATGCCAATAGACCGGCTCCACTGCAAAGATAGCGTCCATTTTTGCAGCGGTTTCTACGATGCGGAGAACACTGTCGAACATCCATTCGCGCCGTGCAGCGCGTTTCTCTGCATCCAGATGCAGATAGGAAGTTTCACTGCCGACGCAGCGACCGCCTGCAAGATGCTGCCAGCTCAGAACGCGGCAGATATTCTGCACAGCAGTGGCACGTTTTTCTGCGTCCGGGTCGCTCAAATCCTGATAGCAGCCCAGCACGGAAATTTCTACATCATGCGCGGCAAACCCACTCCGAAGGGTTTCCAACTGTTCCGGCGAGATATGTTGATAATCATTGATGCCTTCAATGGCCTTTGGCACGGCGACCTGTGCAGCCTGATAACCGGCATTGTGCAGAATTAATGCCAGTTCCTGCGCCGGGTGCTTGCCATAATCGTGGGCACGGCAGCCAATCTTCATAGCAGGTGCCTTTCTTTACTGGGGCTGCTTGCCGATGTAGGCCAGAATGCCGCCGTCCACATACAGGATCAGGCCGTTGACGAAATCAGATGCCTCGGAAGCAAGGAACACGGCGGGTCCGCCCAGATCCTCGGCCTCGCCCCAGCGGCCTGCGGGGGTCTTGGCAACGATGAACTGGTCGAAGGGGTGACGGCTGCCGTCGGGCTGGATCTCGCGCAGCGGTGCGGTCTGCGGGGTAGCAATGTAGCCGGGTCCGATGCCGTTGCACTGGATGTTGTAAGCGCCGTACTCGGAAGCGATATTCTTGGTCAGCATCTTCAGACCGCCCTTGGCTGCTGCATAAGCAGAAACGGTCTCACGGCCCAGCTCGCTCATCATGGAGCAGATGTTGATGATCTTGCCGCCGCCCTGTGCGATCATATCAGGGATGATGGCCTTTGCCACGATGAAGGGCGCGTTCAGGTCAACATCAATGACCTGACGGAACTGTGCTGCGCTCATCTCAGTCATGGGGATGCGCTTGATGATGCCGGCGTTGTTGACCAGAATGTTGATGTGGCCGACTTCCTCGGTGATCTTGGCGACCATGGCGTTGACGGCGTCCTCATCGGTGACGTCGCAGACGTAGCCGTGTGCCTTGATGCCGGCCTCTGCATAGGAAGCCAGACCCTTGTCCACCAGCTCCTGCTTGATATCATTGAACACGATGGTAGCGCCGTTGGCTGCCATAGCCTTTGCAATTGCCATGCCGATGCCGTAGGATGCGCCGGTGATCAGCGCCACCTTGCCGGTCAGGTCAAAGGATTTGGGAGTGCAGATAGCCATAATAGTAGTCCTCCATAAAGGTCAGTGAAATATCATTCAAAGGTTTCCAGTGCTTCCACCAGTGCAAGGATGGTCAGCGACTGGCCGTATGCCATGGGAGCAATCAGAATGTTTTTGTAGTGGTCGCGGTCGTAGCCCATACCCGTACCGCCGGATACTTTCAGCACCGTACCATCGGTGTCGATGTTCTTGAGGATTGCACGGATAGCTTTCTTGGCACAGGGCAGGTAGGAATCATCCAGAATCCCCATGCGGATGCCTTTCAGGATGCCAGCGGTGATAGCAGCAGAGCCGGAAGTTTCTTCATAGCTGGTGGAGTCATCCAGAACCGTATGCCAAAGGCCGTCCTCACCCTGAAGGTCACGCAGTGCGCGCACCTGTGCTTTGTAGGTATCCAGAATGAACGTCTTGACGCCTTGATTCAGCGTACCCTTAAACATATCCAGATAGTCCAGAATACCTAGCGTGAACCAGCTGTTGCCGCGGCACCAGAACACGCCGCCAAAGTTGTCCATCCGATTGAACGACCAGCCGTGGAAGAACAGACCGGTGTGGGTATCGTACAGATACTTGATGTGCATCAGCACCTGCTTAATGGATTCGTCGATCCACTCCTGCTTGCCGTACTTCTGGCCCATCCGATTGAGGAACAAGACGGTCATGAACAGGGTGTCGATCCACATCTCGCTCTCGTTTAGGCGAACGCCCTGACGGTCGCCGTTGGCACTGGTGACGTGCTGAAAGCCACCCTCACGGGTACGCGGGATGCACTCCATCAGCCACTTTGCCCAGTCCAGACAAAGGGCTTCAAACTCAGGGTCGTGGTAGATCTCGTTCAATTCACACAGAGTCAGCAGCGGAGTAGTCGTGTTAATATTGCGGGAAGGCAGACCCTGCGCAATGTTCTCCTTGAACCAATCATGCAGAAAGGTGCGGTATTCCTCCGAATCCTGCATCTTGGCGATTTTGAGCAGTCCGTACAGGCCGATGCCCTGCGGCCAGTCCCACTCCTTGATGCCGAAGTCACGGCTAAAAAATCCGATGGCCTCGCCGCCTTCTTTCAAAGTGTCCTCGTTTTCGGGGGCACCAAGGTGCATCAGCTTCTGGATAACAAGATCCAGCTTTTTCTGAATCAGTTCTTTTTTGATTTCGTTTGCCACAAGAAACACCTCATGTATTTGTGTTGTTTTTCTCAGCGGTTGAAGTAAGCGATTTTCGATATTGTGCAGGCGTAACGTGTTGATATTTCTTGAACACACGTCCCAGATAGGTGATGCTCTCAAACCCGGTACGGCTTGCGATCTCGGAAACGGAAAGTGTTGTTGTTTCTAACAGGCTCTGCGCTTTTTTTACCCGCAGGATGTTGATGTATTCGTTGATGCCGAAGCCAGTCACTTCATGGAAGGAACGGCTGAGATAATACTTGCTGATATAAAACTGCTCGGCAAGGCTGTCCAGCGAGAGCGTTTCCTGAAAGTGATCGGAAATGTAGTCTGAGATTTGGTAGACTGCATCGAACTTTCCGCCGCTGGCCTTACCCTCCTGCACATCGTTCAGGCAGGCGACCTGCTGATTGCTGCGCCGGAAGTGGATGAAGCCTAGAATCAACTCCGAAAGGATAGCGGTCTGGCTCATAGGCTCTGCCTTGTCCAGTTCCCCCATGATTTGCAGAAACAATCGGCGGGTATTCGCTGTCTGCTTCGGGGTCAGTTCGTAAATTCCGTAGTGCTTGTGGAAGAACGCACCGATCTTCAGTTCCGGGAACATCTTATCGACCTTTTCCACAATGTCCCGGTCTACATAGAGGATCGCTCGCTCGTATTCGGTTTCCGGGTCTCCCACGATGGAATGGGACATATGAATCTGGCCGCTGTCCACGAGAATCAGGTTCCCGGCCTGTGCTTCATAGGCGCGGTTCTCAAAGAACATCTGCCGCCGCCCACGGAGCAGGAGATAAATTTCGTACTCCTGATGGAAGTGGTTGTACCGCATATCAAAGTTTGCCGGACGAACCATGTGTTCCACCATAATGCCGTTTCGTTTGCGGTAATATTGGGTCGCATCACCCTGAACCATGCTGTGCAGCCATGTTGTTTCCATGAAATGCTCCTTTTCTCCTGAACAGGCGGTGTTCTTGCCTTGATTATGTCATATCTGTTCAGGTTTGACAAGCATTTGCACTGTGGGGCTTACATCAGGCCCAGCGTAGTAGGCAGCCACTCGCTCAGAGCAGGGATGTATGTGACCAGCATCAGTGAGATGAAAATTGCCACAAAGAACGGAACCAGACTTTTCATCACATTCTCCAGACGTTGCTTTGCCAACGAGCATCCCACGAACAGGACGTTGCCAACGGGAGGAGTGATGGTGCCGACAGCCAGATTCATGACCATCATAACGCCGAACTGCACATCGCTCATGCCGAAGGCGCGGACAATGGGCAGGAAGATCGGGGTGAAGATCAGCAGAGCCGGTGCCATATCCATAAAGGTGCCGACGATCAGCAGGAAGATGTTCAGGATGAGCAGCAGGACGTACTTGTTGTCGGAGATGCCCAGAACCATTTTACTGATGGCAGCAGGCAGGCCGGTGAAACTCAGAACAAAGCTCAGGACGGAGGATGCACCGATGATCAGCATGACAACGGTGGTCATGTTTGCAGTCTGCACCAGAATACGGGGCATATCCTTCAGGTCGATGGACTTGTAGATGAAAACTGACAGGATAAAGGCATAAGCAACAGCCACAGCGGAGGCTTCCGTGGGGCTGAACACACCGGACAGGATACCGCCGATGATAATGACGATGAGCAGCAGGCTGGGGATGGCACGCCAGATGGTGTTCAAGGTCTCGCTGACGCTCAGCTTCTGAGCCTTGTCGCCCTTACGGACATAACCGTATTTCTTTGCGATGAAATAACCAACGACCATGCAGGCGGCAGTCCAGAGCAGACCGGGAATCCATCCAGCCATAAACAGGGTTGCAACGGAAGTGCCGCCACTTGCGGTGGAGTAGACGATAAATGCGGTAGTAGGGGGAATCAGCTGGCCGACCGGAGCGGTGGCCACATTCATGGCAGCGGAGAAACCTTCGTCATAGCCTTCCTCTTTTTCCATGGGGAGCATAACGCCGCCGATTGCGGTAGCAGCTGCGATACCAGAACCAGAAATAGAACCGAACATTGCGTTGCCAGCGGCGTTGGTCAGAGCCAGTGCACCGGGCACCCGCCGCAGAACCAGCATGGCTAAGTCAACCAATCGGTGCGCGATGCCGCCGTTGCTCATCAGCAGACCGGCTAAGATAAAGAACGGAACGGCGATCAGCGAAAGACTATCAATGCCCGCGATGACTTTCTGGGCGGAAACGAACATACCGAATTGTGGGGTAAGGAAAGCGGTGATGGTGATAAATGCAGATGCAACGATGCTGTACGAAACAGGTACGCTGAACATCAGCAGCAGCGCGAAGCTGACCACCAGAAGGATAGCGGCTTGCAGTTCCATTTAAGCGACCTCCTTGTCTTTATCCCGGAAGAGATGATACAGATTGTTCAGGCTGTAAAGGATCATCAGCGCACCGCCGATGGGAATGCAGGCGTAGTAGCACTCCATGGGCAGCTTCATAGCCGCCGAAATCTGACCGTGGGCGTTCATCGTGACGGCGATGCCGCCTACCACAAAGACCGCGGCGCTCAGTGCCAGAACAACGAACTCTACAAAGATCTGGGTGCGGCGCTGACCAGTGGGTTCAAAACTCTTGACCAGCAGGTCGATGGCCAGATGCTGCTTGGCACCGTAGGCATACGGCGCACCCAGCATAGTCAGCCAAATCAGTGCGAAACGCAGGATTTCTTCGGTGTATTTGCTGGGATTGCCCAGCACGAAGCGGGTAATGACCTGCCAGCAGCAGACAACGACCATCGCCGCAACCATAAAGGCGAGAACAGAGCTTAAAATCTTATTCAGTACTTTCATTTGCTTGTATCCTCCGCATAGCTCTGGATATCATCGTACAGCCTCTGGTAGGCATCGCCTTTTGCAAGGAAGTTCTGGTGAATGGGCTGCACAGCTTCGATAAACGGAGTCTTGTCGATGTCACGGTAAACGTGTACGCCGTAGCTCTCCGCCTCAGTTATGGCATCGTCCATCATCTGATTGTACTTCTGTACGAAGTTGTCATTCAGCTTGCTGAAGCATTCCAGCAGATAGTCCTGCTGCTCCTTGGAGAGCTTGTTCCAGACCTTCGTGCTGATGATGTAAATGTCAGGGGTGTACTGATGCTCGGTGTAGGTGTAGGACTTGACGATCTCCTCATGCTTGTCAACGGTCAGAGCCAGCTCAGTGTTCTCTGCACCGTCCACGATGCCCTGCTGCAAAGAGGTGTACGTTTCACTTGCGGACATAGGAACGGGAGAACCGCCCATAGCTTCAATCATATCCATGGAAGTGGAGCTGACCATGGAACGAATCTTTTTGCCTTTCAGCACGGCGGGAGAAGTAACTGCCACATCGTCTTTCAGATAGAAGTTGCGCGCACCATTGCAATAATATCCGATTGCGATGTAGCCTGCATCCTCCGTGGCGTTGAACAGCTCACGAATGACCTGACTGTTTGCCATTGCATTGTAGTAGTGTTCCTGCCCTTTGAACAGGTACGGCAGAGAGAAGATGGTGTAGCGGTCATCGAACTGGCCCAGCGTATTTGCGCTGATTTTTGCCATGTCCAGAACACCGGCCTGCACCAACTCGACCATGGCCGTTTCAGAACCCAGAACACCACTGGGATAGATAGAAACTTCCATGTTCATGCTCTCATCTTCGGCCACCAGATCGGACAGATACGCGATCGTGCCGCCGATCTCGGAATCGCCCGCCTGACCGTGCGCCAGCCGGAGCTGGATCTTGTCATTGCCAATGCTGCCGTTTACCTTGAAAAAGGTGGAAACTCCGATTCCCAGCAGCACGACGACAATGACGGTCAACAAGATTTTTGATGTCTTTTTCATTGTCATTCCTCCTAAATGATTTGCTCGTTCGGTGCGACTTTCTGGTTGTAATTATACAGCCTTTGGGGCCAGCTTTCTCGCAAAGAATTGCGAATGAAGCCGAAAATTCAAACGATATTGCGTTTGTGTTGTATACATTTTTTCGCTTTTCTCTATTGTTTTGTTGAAATGGACAATATTTCTTGCTATTTTTCTACATACAAATAATTTTTTAGATCAATTCGTCCGTTTTTTCTGCGCAATATTGTTTGAGCGTAAGCAGAAAAGAGCCACCCGTAGTTTGTTACGGATGGCTCTTGACATGTTTCTTTTATAAAAGGTTGCCGCTCAGTTCAGCCGGAATACCTGCTCCAGCTTGGGCTGTGCGCCGGTCACGGGGTCCATTTCCAATTCCAGAATGTCCTTCATGTACTCGTTCCAGCGGGCAACGACCGGGCTTTCTGCCTGCACTTTCTCGGCATAGGCAACGCCCTTTTCGCACTCATAGTAGCCGAACAGTTCATCGTTGCAGTAGAAGATGCTGTAATTGCAGATGCCGGCGTCTTTTAATACTTGCACCATCTCCGGCCAGATCTCTGCATGACGTTTCTGGTATTCGGCCTTGCAGCCGGGCTTGATGCGGCCTTTCCATGCCATGTGTTCCATGCTCTGCTCCTTAGTTGAGGAACTTCTCGTTCAGGGTCACGCCAAAGTCGCGGGCAATGGCACGCAGGTCGTCATCGGTGATGGTCTGCCGGATGATGCCGCCGCCCATGGAGAGCACCTTGACGTAGATTTCTGCGCTCTTTTCAATGGTGTGGGCCAGACCGAAGGTGATGTCAAAGTCCGGACCGGAGGCAAACAGACCGTGCTGTGCCCAGATGGCGGCCTGATAAGTCTTCATCAGCTCACTGGTGGCCATGGCAATGTCTGCCCCGCCGGGCACCATCCACGGGCAGACGCCCACGCCCTCCGGGAACACCACCGGGCACTCGGTGGCGCTCTGCCACAGCGCACGGGTGAAGTCCCGGTCGGTCAGGGGCAGGATGTAGGTCAGGGCGATCACGTTGGTGGCGTGGCAGTGGTAGATGACACGGTTTGCGCCATTGGTGGCGGCTTTGCGGACGCTGTGGTTCATAAAGTGGCTGGGGAACTCGGATGTGGGCTTTGCGCCGTCCTCCAGGCCCCAGACAATGCGCCAGCTGTCGCCCTTGTCGTTGATCTCCACAATGCCGATGCTATGGACAGGGTCCGGCTCCACGTTGCGGAAAAACTTGCCGGAGCCGGTGGTAATGAAATACTCGCCCGCCAGATTGTCCGCCTGCACGCCCATGTTCACCCATTCGCGGGGCTGCGGGTCAAAGAAGGGACGGCACTGGGCCACTTCCTCTTCCTTCATGCGGTAGGTCAGGTTGCCGCCGTTGCGCTCGTGCCAGCCCTGCAGCCAGCCATCGTTGCACATCCGCATAAAGCCTTTTACGATTTCAATATCCAGAATACCCATGATAAATACCTCTCTTTTCCTCTTCAAACTTAATTATCGAGTGATGATGTCCACAGGAACATCGAAGATCTTTGCCACTTTCAGAATGGTGTCGATGTGACGGCCGGTAGCCGCAGCCATGTGGTGGGTGGGGCCAGCCTCGCTCCAGCGGTTACAGAACTCCCGTGCGCCGCAGGTAAAGCGGGTGCGCATATTGGTGTCACCAAAGGTGAAGATGGGGCCGGGTTCGTTGACACCCTCGGCCACCACGAACTTGAAGTGACCGTCCTTGTCCTGCGTAATGCCCAGATAGGTCACAGGGCCAAGATGGGGGTAGAACTGGGTCAAGTAGCCGCCGCCGGTCTTGCCGTGGAACACAGGCACGATCTTCATGGTGGGCTTCTTCTCGGAAATGTCAGCATCACCGGAACCAGAGTGGCCGATGATGCAGATATCCTCGTCAAAGTCGATGGAGTACATCTCGCTCAGCTGGCCGCAGCCTGCAATGGTCTTGAGGATGCTCATGGCCATGGAAACCTTGATATCGCCTTCCACGGCGCAGGCCACGCCCTGCTTGATGAGCATGGAGAACGCCGGAATCAGCATGCTGTCCAGCACACCGGCCTTGCCCTGTGCAAAACCATCGTAGTGGGATGCGATGAACGCGATCTTCTCATCCTTGACCCACTGTTCAAAGGCCACGACATACTTCGCCATGTCCCAGACCTTTTCAATGGTGCCACCGCCCTCGATATCGAAGGTGTCCAGAATATCCTGTGCCTTGGTGCGGATGGCAGCTTCATCGGTGATGTTGTCGGCGATGGCCCACATCTTCTCCCAGTCGAACTGCTTGGTGTAGAGGAACATCCGGTTGTAGAGGTTGGTTTCGTCGATGTACAAGTCCATCATGCCGGGGTACGGACGGCCGATCTGCGCCAGATTGGTGTCGCGGAAGCGGCGGCGCACCTGTGCGGCACGGCACCAGTCCTCGATCTCGGCCTGCACCTGCGGGTCGCCGCCCTCGACAACGCCGGTGATGACGGCGTGACGCTTGCCAGCGCGCTCCAGGTCGGCCACCATCTCGCCCACGGCACCACAGGCATACAGCTCGCCCAGCCAAGTGGGGGTGTCGGTATTGGCGTAGTCCGGGGCTTTCTTCTTCTGGACATTCACCAGTACCACGGGTACGTTAAGGTCGCGCACGGCGGGCAGCATATTGTAAGAGGTGGCGTAGGTCAGCAACTGCAAAATGACCAGATCAACGTCCGCGGCGCGGAACTTGTCGCCTGCGGCCATGGAAAGTTCCTTGGTGGTAACGATGCCGCCGTCCACGATTTCCACGGTGTCGGGGATGGTCTTTTTGAAGTCGGCGTACTGCTGCTCAAATTCGGGCACGAGGGTCGGGAACTGGGGCAGATACGCGCCCAGAGCAATGGCGAACACGCCAACACGGGCTTTGGTTTCAACGAGCATGGATAATCCTCCTTATTGAATGTTCATCTGGATCTTCAAATTGCCGATGGCCGTTGCCTCGATGGGCAGAGCCACGACCTGTTTTCCGGTATAATGGGCGGTCAGCTCGTTCAGGGTGGCGTTCTTTGCGCCGCCACCTGCGATGTAGAGTTTATCCCAGTGCTGCCCGGTCACAGCCTCCATCTCACGATAGGCTTCCCCGTAGCAGTACGCAAGCGAATGGTAGATGCTGTTGATAAGGTCGGCATCCGTGGCAGGGGCTTCACCGGTCTCGGTAAGAGCGGCTCTGATTTCCGCGTGCATGTCCTGCGGCGCGGAGAAACGGGCTTCATTCACATCAAAAATGCGGGTGTAGGTGCTGGTCTTGGCCAGTTCCACCATCTCAGCAAAGGAGATGCCCAGCTGCTTTTGCACGCACTGGATGATCCACAGACCCATGATGTTTTTCAGGTAGCGGATGTATCCCACGCCGCCCTCGTTGGCAAAGTTTGCGCGGCGGCTCTCCGGGCTGGTGATGGGCTTAGCCAGCTTGACCCCCAGCAAACTCCATGTACCGGAGGAAAGGAACGGCGCATCCCCCTGCTCCATGGGAATGCCCTCCACCGCGCTGGCGGTGTCGTGGGTGGCGCACAGCACCACCTTGGTCTGCCCACCCACCTCGGCGGCAATGTTGGGCATCAGCGACCCCAGCACCGTGCCGGGTGCGGTCAGCTTGGGGAACATCGTTTCCGGCAGGCCAAGCGCCTGTAAAATTTCCGGGTCATATTCCCCGGTCTGAGCATTCACAAGGCCGGTGGAGGTGGCATTGGTGTACTCGCGGGCTTTTACGCCGCACAGTTTCCACAGCAGATATTCCGGGATCATCAAAAAGTCCTCGGCCTCTGCCAGCCGTCCGGCTTTTTTGTCAGCGTACAGCTGATAAATGCTGTTGAAGGGCTGGAACTGGATGCCGGTGCGCTGGTAAAGCTGTTCAAAGGGCAGGATGCTGTGTACTTCGGGAATGACCGCCTGCGTCCGGCTGTCGCGGTAAGTGTAGACCGGATAAATCGGCTGATCGTTTTTCAGCAGCACATAATCAACGGCCCATGTATCAATGGAAAGGCTCTCGATGGCCGGATACTTTGCAAAGGCTTCCCGGATGCCGTTCTTCACATTGGCGAACAGGCTGTCGATGTCCCATTTCAGATGACCGTTTACCCGCTGGACGCTGTTGGGGAACCGATACACTTCCTCGGTGCGGAGAACGCCGTTCTCCATCCATCCGACAATGTGCCGCCCGCTGGATGCACCAATGTCGATAGCAAGATAGTTCTTTTGCATAATGCGCCTCCTGTGTGGATTCTTTGACCTAAGTATACGGGTTCTTCCGCCGTGATTCCATCGGCAAAGGTGACGCATTTTTTGTGAAAAGTCCACTCTCCCATTTTGAAAATCGTCCAACATAAGCAAAAAAGCCGGAACGCTCCGTATGGAAGGAGCATTCCAGCCTTTTTGCATGATGAGGTAATGAAGAAGAAATGGGGAATTTAAGCAAAGCGGTGATGTAGAAGCTTACAGCTGGCTCTTGTACAGCTCAACGATCTCTTCCACGCTGGTGTCGCGGGGATTACCGGGGCGGCAAGCGTCTGCAAAGGCAGATTCAGCGAGGAACTGGATGTCCTCTTCCTTCAGGATACCTTTCAGATTGGTGGGGATGCCAACGTCAGCAGACAGCTGCTTGACAGCGGCGATGGTAGAATCAGCGGCCTGTGCGTCGTTCATCTCGTCGATGCCCTTCACGCCCATGGCCTTGCCGACAGCACGGTAACGCTCGCCAGCGATGGTCTTGTTGTACTCCAGACCAACCGGCAGCAGGATGGCGCAGGCCACACCGTGCGGGGTGTCATACAGGGCAGACAGGCCGTGTGCCATGGAGTGAACAATGCCCAGACCCACATTGGAGAAGCCCATACCGGCGATATACTCGCCCAGAGCCATACCCTCGCGGCCCTCCGGGGTGTTCTGGACAGCACCACGCAGGTTCTCGCTGATCAGCTTGATGGCTTCCAGATGGAACATATCGGAAATGACGCAGTGACCCTTGGTGATGTAGCCCTCGATGGCATGGGTCAAAGCGTCCATACCGGTGGCGGCGGTCAGGCCCTTGGGCATAGAGGACATCATATCGGGATCGACAACTGCAATCTCAGGGATGTCGTTGGTATCCACGCAGACGAACTTGCGCTTCTTCTCCACATCGGTGATGACGTAGTTGATGGTGACTTCAGCAGCAGTGCCGGCAGTGGTGGGTACTGCGATGGTGAACACAGCGTGCTTCTTGGTGGGAGCAACGCCCTCCAGAGAACGCACATCGGCGAACTCAGGGTTGTTGATGATGATGCCGATAGCCTTTGCAGTGTCCATGGAGGAGCCGCCGCCAATGGTCACGATGCAGTCAGCCTCGGCAACCTTGAAGGCAGCCACGCCGTCCTGTACGTTGGCGATGGTGGGGTTGGGCTTGATCTCGCTGTAAACAGCATAGGCAAAGCTTGCAGCATCCAGCAGGTCGGTGACCTTTTTGGTAACACCAAATTTGATCAGGTCGGGGTCGGAGCAGACGAAAGCCTTCTTGTAGCCACGGGCGGTCAGCTCGGGAACGATGTTCTCGATGGCACCGTGGCCATGGTAAGAAATGCTGTTCAGAACAATACGATCGGCCATAATTACAAAACCTCCAAATTGACACTTCTCTTTTTGCTGCAATCGCTTGGATTGGCAGAAAGATAACAAACTTTCTGTTCATTAGTATACTGGCCGCATTCGGAAAATTCCATCCGAAAAAGTACTCTCTTTTTTGTGAAAAGTCTACTCTTGCCCCCAAAAGGCGTGTGCGCTATACTAAAAACAGAAAGAGAGGAATCGAAAAATGCTGACTTATAACATGGATGTGACCCCGGAAAGCGTATGGAAACGCACAACACCCAGCGAAGCAGAGCTGGCACAACCTTATTATTGCACCGAAGCGGGGGTGTTCTATGCCCAGCAACATTTTTCTACGGCGCGCACGGACAAGGAAAGCTACATTTTGTTCTATACCCTGCGCGGAGCCGGGCTGATCGAGCAGGATGGGAACCATGTGATCCTCAGCACCGGGCAGGCATTGCTGCTCAACTGCCGTACTCCGCAAAGCTACTGCACTGCACCGGGACAAAGCTGCTGGCACCATTATTGGGTGCATCTGGACGGTGTGGGCGTTGCGGCCATGGAACCGCTGCTGTTTCCGGGCAAAAAATTGACCCCGGTGCAGATCACTGGGGCCAAGATGCAGGAATTGTTTGAAACGATTCTGGGCCAGATGGAGCGCGGCAATGTGGACAGCATGGTGCAGACCGGTCTGGCTTTGCACGGGATGCTTGCCCTGTGCGCACAGACCATTCTTGCAGAGGCCGAGACCACCAGCGCACGGCAGGTCATTTTGCAGGCTGCTGAAATCCTGCGAAAGAATTACCAGAAAGAACTTTCTCTTGCTGACCTGCTGGCCGATGCCCACATGAGCAAAAGCTACTTTCTGCGGCTGTTCCGGCGGTATATGGGCACAACGCCCTACAACTACCTCGTCAACTTCCGTATCACGCAGGCAAAGGAACTGCTGGTTCTCACCGACCACAGCGTTACTGAGATCGCGCAGCAGGTCGGTTTTGGCGATGCCAGCAACTTTTCCACCCGGTTTGCCAAGGCGACCGGGCAAAGCCCCTTACAATATCGCAAAAGTGCGCTAAAACCGTTGGACTTTACAAGAGAAGCAGGAGGATTTATGTCAAAATGACACAATTCCTCTAGGGATGTTTAGCATAATGGTGTATGACTATGTTTTATATTTATCGGGCATTAGAGAATCTTTTTGCTAACTCTTACAAAAAGACTATAAAAGACTTGCCATCTTCTGCAAAGTATGGTATATGCATTATACGAAATATTGATTTGCTGAACGTATTACCGTTCGATGATGTATAAATGGGAGGTGCCTGCCATGACCGCTGTGATCTATGCCCGCTATTCATCGGATAACCAGCGCGAAGAATCCATCGAAGGTCAGATCCGGGAATGTACGGCTTATGCCGAAAAGAATGGCATCACCATCGTCAAGCACTATATCGACCGTGCCATCTCGGCCAAAACGGACAATCGCCCGGAGTTCCAGCAGATGATAAAAGACAGCGACAAAAAGCTGTTTGACATCGTGCTGGTCTGGAAACTCGACCGCTTTGCTCGGAACCGCTATGACAGTGCCCGGTACAAGACCCAGTTGAAGAAGAATGGTGTCAAGCTCATGTCTGCCACCGAGATCATCTCCGAGGGGCCGGAAGGCATCATTCTGGAATCGGTGCTGGAAGGTTATGCCGAGTACTATTCCGCTGATCTGTCTGAAAAGGTTATTCGTGGCATGACTGAAAACGCACTGAAGGGAAAGTTCACTGGCGGTGCCATTCCCTTTGGCTACATCATCAACGCAGACCACCGCTTTGAAATCGACCCGTTGACTGCTCCCTTTGTGGCAGAAACCTTCCAGCGGTACAACGATGGTCAGACCATGCGGGAAATTCGGGATTGGCTGAACGAAAAGGGCGTCAAGAACCAGCGTGGCGGGCTGATGACCTTCAACACCATTCAGCATATGCTGAACAATCGCCGCTACATCGGGGAGCTGAAATATCGTGATGTTTTGATTCCCGATGCGATTCCCTCCATTGTGTCTGCAGAGCTTTTCAACGATGTACAGGAAAAGATGTTGAAAAACAAGAAAGCCCCTGCCCGTAGAAAGGCAGAGGATGACTACCTGCTCACCACCAAGCTGTTCTGCGGCTACTGTGGTGCACTGATGTTTGGCGAAAGCGGTACGAGCCGGACGGGCGAAGTCCACCGCTATTATAAATGCGCTACTGCCAAAAAGCATAAAGGCTGCAAGAAGAAAACTGTCCGTAAACAGTGGCTGGAAGATCTTGTGGTCAACCAGACCATGCAGCTTGTCAAGGACGATGCCGCCATGGAATCCATCATCGCCAAGGTGATGGAACTGCAAAATAAGGAGAATACCAACATTCCCCTTTATGAAAAGCAGCTCCGGGATGCAGAATCCGGTATCCAGAATATGCTCAATGCGATTCAGGCCGGTATCCTGACCAGTTCCACCAAGGAGCGGCTGGAGCAGCTGGAAGAAACCAAGCGTGAGCTTGAAGCCCGCATTGCAGAAGAGAAGCTGGCAAAGCCCAAGGTCACGGAGGAGTTCATCCGGTTCTGGTTGCTCCGGTTCCGCAAGCTGGATATGCGCCTGAAAGACCAGCGGCAGGCACTGGTGGATACCTTCATCAATGCGATTTACCTGTATGATGATAAGGCTTTGATAACCTTCAACTATAAAGAAGGAACACAGACCGTCACCTTTGGAGAAGCGGCAGAAGCCGCATCAAAGGGAAATGGTTCGGATTTGGATTGCTTTACTGCACCATAAAAAAGGCAGCTTTTGATAGCTGTCTTTTTTGTTTTACACAGCAGTTTCCCTTTAGCTGCAACAGCGGATAAGAGGACTTGAACAGCACGGCCCCACCGCAGGCGGGGCAACAAAAGCCCCAGTGGGGCTTTTGTTAGTGCGCGGTTCCCAACCTGTAGGAATGTCTACCGGGAGGCAGACTGCCCACTGTCTTTTTTGTTTTACACAGCAGTTTCCCTTTAGCTGCAACAGCGGATACTGCTCGTAGAATTTCGCCTTTTCGGATGCCAGCTGCGCATACTCGGTTTCCGATTTCTTCGGGCTGGGCAGCTTGGTGATGTCGTTTGCCTTGAAATAGGCTGCTGCCGCTCGGTATACTGTCAGCTCTGCACGGTGCTGCTCCTCAAAGGCTGCGGAGCAATCTTTTTGGTATTTCTATAAATAATAATCAAGAGGGCGACAGCTTTTGTTGTCACCCTCTTGATTATTATTTATTGTTCCCACGTTTTGGCTTTTTGTCGGACATTTATAATTTGGAGTTGGTATAAAATGCTGGGAATTGCAGAAACCAATGAAAAAATACCCAAGACAATAGAATGCTTGATAATGGCAAACAGTGCAAATAGGAGCAGCAGGAATAGCCATGGGTTACGCAAATTGCGGTAGTATTTTTCTTTATCGGCATAAGAAGTATGAAGTTCAAAAGGCTTTCCGTCGTTTGATTTTTCTACAATCAATAGTTCCCTGTTAAAAGTTGTTGCGTTTGTTGCAATACAACCGCCCATTTCCGCCCATGGACGCAATCGAACTTTTCCGACAGAATAGTTTAGATTGATATTCTTGAAAAATACCTTGTAGCCCATATCCTCCAAAAAATCAGCGTAGTCCGTTGCATTCTCTTTTGATTTTTCTCCGACAAACTCTACACAATAGGTCACTTCATCAGGACTGCATTCTTCAAATTCATAGAGCACCCTCCCTGTCCGGACAAGTCGATAGCCTTTTTCGGACATTTTGTTTAACCATTTTGCCTGTGCATTTAGCAATCCACCAAAGAAGCGATAACATTTTTTACTCATACTGCACCTCCAATAATTTCACTTGCAATGCTTACAAGTTCGTTTAGTCTTGCAAGCTCTTTTTCTGCAATTTCTTTTCCCTGTGCTGTAATGTGGTATTCTTTTTTTCTTCCCTCACTATCGCCATAAGGTTCAATCCACTTCTTGTCCTGCAAAGAGTTTAATGCTCCATATAAAGTGCCTGCGCCTAGGGAAAGCCGTCCGTTTGTTTTTTCTTCAATAAACTGCATAACAGCGTATCCGTGTTTTGGCGTATAAAGAGAAAGCAAAATATAAAAGGTGACTTCTGTAAGCGCACCACCTTTTGCATTATCGCGCATGGTTTGCCTCCTTGTTACGGTTACTGTAATAAATATATCACTAACCGTAATATTCATCAAGCAGATTCAGGAAAATTATTTAATGGGTGTGTGAAAGAAGAACATTCTGCTCTCTATTTGGTTTGTTGTTCGGCGTGTCGTGGCGGTGGGTCGTGCTTGGATTCGCTTTGACATTCGTTTTGTTCATTGAACCTCCTGTCGTCTTGCTAGCTCCTCGGTGAAGTTATGTAAAGCACAACACGCTATTCTTTCGCACCAGTGGTGCGAAATCTGAGCAGGGTTTGGGGTGGGACCGCGTTTGCGAAGCGCAGCGCAGCAATAAAAGCCCCAGTGGGGCTTTTAAGCGGCAGCGCGGTCTGCGACAGCAGATGAAGGGGCATTGCCCCGACAAGCTCGGTGGAATTTGCGATAAAGGGTATCCTCAAAAATCAGATAGAGCGCCGCCAACACAATGCTGCTGACCAGACACATCACTACCGCGTTGCCGACGCTCCGCTTTGCCTTGGGAACCTCGTTCTGCCCAAGGCTGATGCTGACGAAGGCGCAGCAGCCGTCACCGATCATCACCGCGATCGCCAGAGCCACCACCGTCAGGGGGAACCCAACGGTGTTGGCGGCGTTGCCGTAGGAGCCAAGATAGCTGGCGTTTGCAATAAAGATCTGGTCCACGATGTTGTACAGCGCACCCACCAGCAGCGAAATAATGCACGGGATCGCATACTTTTGCATCAGCTTGCCGATGCGCTCCGTGTCAAGGAATTGATTGGAACTTTCCATGGGATTCACCTTACCTTTCCATTTTGGGGCAAAAAAACAACGAGCAGCCCTCATGCAACCGGTTTTACGCATGAGTGCTACTCGTTGTACGAAATTATTATAGCCCGCCTGCCGGGAATTTGCAAAGGCAGTTTTGCACAAGAATTGTACTGGGCATTCTGCGCAGATTGCGCGAGGCAAACTTTGTGGAAGATGCCCTTTGAAGCCCACCAACCTACCGTGGTACAATAAAGTAAAGAGTAAAATTACGCTGGAAAGTCTGTTTTTGCAGCCTTTCCATACAAGGGAAAGAGGCAAGGTGATTTTTACCAATAAATGCAAGGGCTCTTTTTGTGAAGAATGAGACGGGGACGATCCTGTTCATTGGAATGAAGAGACTTCTTCTTGCGGCGATATCCTATCGACACCACCGACATCCGGGCGAAACCACGCCGGAGCAGGCCCACGAGATTGGTCGGCAGCTTGCAGATGAAGTCCTGCAAGGCAAATATGATGCCAAGCAGGATCGTAATGCGGAGGCCGCTGTTCTTTCAGAACCGCACGAAGGAGAAATTATGAAAATGCAGTAAAGGTTATCCCATAGTCACCTGCACCTCTACCACGGCGCCTTCCGGTGCCAGCGGCAGCAGGCTGCCCTCAATGGGCTTGCCATCCACAGCGACGCTCTTCACACCGTACTGGACTGCAGCGGTATTATCCACTGCAATGTGATAGGTTGCGCCCCGGTAGCGGCGGGTAACGGTGAAGCCGCCCAGCGTGTGTGGGATACAGGGGTCTACCTTCAGGCCGTCCAGCGTGGGCTGGATGCCAAGGATATACTGGCTCACATTGAAGAAGGTCCATGCGGCAGTGCCGGTCAGCCAGCTGTTCTTTGCTTCGCCAAAGGTGGGGGCATCCTTACCGGCCACCATCTGGCTGTAGACATAGGGTTCGGTGCGGTGGATCTCAGAAATATCCTCGATGTAGGCCGGGCATGTCTTACGGTACACCTCAAAGGCCCGGTCGCCGTGGCCCAGAACGGCTTCGGCACAGCTGATCCACGGGTTGTTGTGGCAGAAGATACCGGCGTTCTCCTTGTATCCCGGAGGATAGCTGGAAATTTCGCCCAGATTGAGCTGATAACTGGTGTATGCAGGTTGGTGCAGAACCACACCGTACTTGGTATCCAGCCGTTCCTCTACGCTCTTCAATGCCTGCGCGGCCTGACCGGTCTCCTTGCCAATGCCAGCCATGACGCACATGCCCTGCGGCTCAATGAAGATCTGGCCCTCGGTGCACTCCTTGCTGCCAACAGGCTTGCCAAAAGCATCGTAGGCGCGGCGGAACCATGCGCCGTCCCAGCCAGAGGTCAGGGCCGCCTGTTCCACGCCGTCCACGGCCTTGCGGGCCGCAGCGGCTTCATCGGCAAGGTTCAGGTGGTCGCACAGTTCGGCGTACTCGTGGCCGTACTTGACGAACATGCCCGCAATGAACACGCTTTCGGCCACAGGGCCTTCGCTGGGACCGGTGATCTGGAAACTCTCGCCCGGGTGCTCCGAGAAACAGTTCAGGTTCAGGCAGTCGTTCCAGTCGGCGCGGCCAATGAGCGGCAGGCCGTGGGGGCCAAGGTGGGTGACGGTAAAGTTGAAGCTGCGGCGCAGATGCTCCATCAGGCTCTGTGCCTTGCTGGCATCGTTATCAAAGGGCACCTGCTCGTCCAGAATAGACCAGTCGCCGGTCTCGCGCAGATAGGCGGCAGTGCCGGCAATGAGCCACAACGGGTCATCGTTGAAGCCGGTGCCGATATCGCGGTTGCCTTTCTTGGTCAGGGGCTGGTACTGGTGGTAGGCGCTGCCATCCTCAAACTGGGTGGCGGCGATATCCAGAATGCGCTCCCGTGCGCGGGACGGAATGATGTGTACAAAGCCCAGCAGATCCTGACAGCTGTCGCGGAAGCCCATGCCGCGGCCGGTCCCGCTTTCAAAGTAGCTGGCCGAGCGGCTCATATTGAAGGTGACCATACACTGATACTGGTGCCAGATGTTCACCATACGGTCCAGCTTTTCCTCGCCGGATTCCAGATGGTAGGTGGAGAGCAGAGCTTCCCAGTGGTCGGCCAGCGCCTTGCGGGCCGCGTCCACCTGTGCATCGGTGGCATAGCGTGCGATCATAGCATGGGCACGCTCCTTGTTGATGACACCGGGAGCCGTGAACTTTTCTTCCTGTGGGTTCTCGATGTAGCCCAGACCGAAGAGGATCTTCTTTTCCTCACCCGGTGCAAGGGTGACATGGATGTGCAGCGCGCCCACCGGTGCCCAGCCGTGGGCGATGCTGCCGGAGCAGTGCCCGGCGCGGACGGCCTGCGGGTCTGCAGGGCCGCCATACACACCGCAGAAGGCATCGCGGGTGGTATCAAAGCTGGTAACGGGCGTATTGCTCCAGAATACCGCATAGTGATTGCGGCGCTCACGGTATTCCGTCTTATGGTAGATGATGGCCGTCTCCACCTCCACCTCGCCGGTGGAGAAGTTGCGCTGGAAGTTGGAGCTGTCGTCAATGGCATCCCACAGGCAGAACTCCACATAGCTGAACACATCCAGCTCTTTTACGGCATCCGTTTTATTTTTCAAAGTCAGGCGGTCCAGCTCACAGGCATCGCCGGTGGGCACGAACAGCTCCTGCGCAGCGGAAACACCGTTCTTCTCACCCTCCAGAATGGTATAGCCCAGACCGTGGCGGCAGGCGTAGCTGTCCAGCTCTGTCTTGGTGGGCTGCCAGCCGGGGTTCCAGACGGTATCGCCATCCTTGATGTAAATGTGGTGGCCGTCCATATCCAGCGGGGAGCTGTTATAGCGGTAGCGGGTCAGGCGGCGCATCCGCGCATCGCGGTAAAAGCTGTAGCCGCCCGCCGTATTTGAGACAAGACTGAAGAAATCCTCGCTGCCAAGGTAGTTGATCCAGGGCAGAGGCGTACGCGGGGTGGTGATGACATATTCTTTGCGTGCGTCATCAAAATGACCGAATTTCATAAATGCTTCCTCCTTATCAGCTGCCGGTAGCCCCGGCGGCATCGCTTTTGCGAAAACGATTAAGGCAGACGATCAAAGCATTCTCTTTGCTTCTAGCATAGCCCAAGCAGGCCAAAAAAGCAAGAGGATTTTCTAAAAAATTTCTGAAAGTATCTTTCATAAATACGCATGTTTCCATGATTTTCAGAAAATTCATTTCAAGCACGCTTTTTGTGCTTCCTATAAGTGAAAACGCTGAAACACAATTTATAGGTAATATTATATACGGCGAAAATCGTAACGAAACTGCAACGAAAATCTTTTGATTTTAACCGAAATGTAACGAAATCCATCCGAGATGCACAATTTTGGTTCTTCAGAAACGAACAAAACGCCAAAAATGGGTCAAAAGCAATGGAAGTTATTCTTTTTAGCTTGATTTTTCGTACAGAATACGCTATTATGAGATTGCGAAAACGATTAAGGACTTGATGGTAAACATCCCCCGTAAAACGTTCTTCGGAAGGAGGCAAACGAGCGATGCCGTCCCTGAAAGATCTGGCAAAGGAATGCGGCGTATCGGTGGCAACGGTCAGCAAGGCGCTGAACGACCAGCCGGATATCTCGCCTGCCACACGAGAACGGGTGCGGGCCGCAGCGCACCGTATGGGCTACATGCCAAACGCCGCCGCCCGTTCCTTGAAAACAAACCGTACTTACAATCTGGGCGTTCTGTTCGTAGATGAACGGCAGAGCGGCCTGACCCACGAATACTTTTCCGCCGTGCTGGACAGCTTCAAGGTGGAAGCCGAGAAACACGGCTACGACATCACCTTTATCAACCACAATATCAGCGGCAAGAGCATGAGCTACCTTGAGCACTGCCGCTACCGCAATGTGGACGGTGTGGTGATCGCCTGCGTGAACTTCTACGAGCCGCAGGTGGTGGAGCTGGTGAACAGCGAGGTGCCGGTGGTCACGATCGATCATGTGTTCAATAACCGCATGGCGATCCTCTCGGATAACGTTTCCGGCCTGAAGGCACTGGTGCGGCAGGCATGGGCCTGCGGCCACCGCCGCATCGCCTTTATCCACGGCGAAAAGACCGCCGTTACCGAGAACCGCGTTGCAGGTTTCTATCAGGCCTGCGAAGAGCTGGGCCTGAAGATCCCGGAAGCTTATGTGCGGGAGGGCATCTACCATGATGCCGACCGCTGTGCCGCCGAGACCAAAGCGCTGCTGGAGCTTCCGCAGCCGCCCACCTGCATCATCTTCCCGGACGATTTCTCCGCGCTGGGCGGCTACAACGCCATCAGCGAAAAGGGGCTTTCGATCCCGGAGGATGTTTCGGTGATGGGCTACGACGGCATCTACCTCTCGCGGGTGGTCAAGCCTCAGCTGGTGACTTACCAGCAGAACACCGCCGCGCTGGGCCGCACGGCTGCCGACAAGCTCATTGAGCTGATCGAGCATCCAAGAGTGACCCTGCCCGAACAGATCCGCGTTTCCGGCAAATTGCTGGACGGCGGGTCGGTCAGCATTCTTTAATATGTCTCCAAAGGCTCTTGCTACAGAACCTTTTTTGAAGAAAACTTTTGCAAATAATGGAAAACCATGAAGGAGGTTTACCCTTATGAAAAAGATCTCTCGTCGTAATTTCCTGCTCGCTTCCGGTGTCGTGACCATTGGTGCAGCTCTGGCTGCCTGTGGTGGTTCTTCTTCCACCAGCACCGCCTCTTCTGCAGCTCCCGCATCCAGCGCAGCTGCTTCCGAAGCTCCCGCAGCAGGCGGCAAGGTGCTGAACATCTGGTGCTGGAATGATGAGTTCCAGAGCCGCTTCAACGACTACTATCCGGAAGTTTCCGAGATCGCAGCCGACAAGTCCACCACCACCCTGAAGGATGGCACCGTTGTGAAGTGGACCATCAATGCCAACGAGAACAACAACTATCAGAACAAGCTGGACGAAGCCCTGCTGAGTCAGGACAGCGCTGCTGATGACGACAAGATCGACATCTTCCTGATCGAGGCTGACTATGCTCTGAAGTATGTGGATTCCGATTACGTTCTGGATGTCAAGGCAGACATCGGTCTGACCGACGACGATCTGGCTGGCCAGTACCAGTACACCAAGGACATCGTTACTGTGGACGGCAGCCAGCGCGGCACCACCTGGCAGGCAACTCCCGGTCTGTTTGCATACCGCCGCAGCATTGCCAAGGATGTTCTGGGCACCGATGATCCCGCCGAAGTGCAGACCTACCTGTCCGACTGGGATAAGTTCAATGATGTAGCTACACAGGCAGCCGCCAAGGGCTACAAGATGCTGTCCGGCTTTGATGATGCATACCGCACCTTCTCCAACAACGTGGCAGCTCCGTGGGTCACCGGCACTACCGTTACCGTTGATGAGAACATTATGAAGTGGGTCGATCAGACCAAGGAGTACACCGATAAGGGCTATAACAATAAGTCCAGCCTGTGGGACAGCCAGTGGGCAGCCGATCAGGGTCCCACCGGTAAGGTGTTCGGCTTCTTCTACTCCACTTGGGGCATCAACTTCACCCTGCTGGGCAACTCGCTGGAGACTCCTGTCGCTGAGGGCGGCAAGGAAGAAGTTGGCAACGGTATCTACGGCGATTACGCTGTGTGCGAAGGCCCTCAGCCCTACTACTGGGGCGGCACCTGGATCTGCGGCGCAGCCGGCAGCGACAACATCGAGACCATTAAGGATGTTATGCAGAAGCTGACCTGCGATGAAGCCATCATGAAGCAGATCACCATGGATACACAGGACTACACCAACAACGAGAAGGCTATGAACGAGATCGCAAACAGCGATTACAGCTCCGCTTTCCTGGGCGGCCAGAACCACATCGCTCTGTTTGCAGAGGCTGCAACCAAGATCGATATGTCCAACGCCGGTCCGTACGATCAGGGCCTGAATGAGAGCTTCCAGAATGCGTTCAAGGATTACTTCACCGGCAACGTGGACGAAGATACCGCAAAGGCAAACTTCGAGACCTCTATCAAGGAGAAGTATCCTGAGCTGACCGACGTGGTGTGGCCCGCATAATAGCAGCCGACCCTAAAACGGAAAAGTGAATACGCAGGGGCGGGCCGGACGCTGTTCCCGCCCGCCCCTGTTCTTTCCGCAAATTTATCAGGAGGCGATCCTTATGGGAGAAAAGAAAAAGAAAGGGTCGATCAGCTACGCGAAATGGGGCTACATCTTCATTGCGCCGTTCTTCATCATCTTCGCGGTATTCCAGCTGATCCCTCTGGCATCCACCATTTACTACAGCTTTTTTGAATATTACCGCAGCGGCCTGAAGATCATTGGCCCGAACTTTGTAGGCCTGAAAAACTACATTACCCTGTTCGCAACCGATCTGCCCAAGTACTTTGGCAACACGCTGATCCTGTGGATCATCGGCTTTATCCCGCAGATCGCCATTTCCCTGTTGCTGGCAGCATGGTTCACCGATCTGCGCCTGAAGCTGAAGGGCCAGACCTTCTTCAAGACGGTCATCTACATGCCCAACCTGATCATGGCCTCCGCCTTTGCAATGCTGTTCTTCGCGCTGTTCTCGGACAACGGCCCGGTGAACGCCGTGCTGCAGAGCATGGGCTGGATCGATGCACCCATCAGCTTTTTGAACACCGTGTGGGGCAACCGCGGGCTGATCGGCCTGATGAACTTCCTGATGTGGTTTGGCAACACCACCATCATGCTGATGGCTGCGATCATGGGCGTAGACCCCACCCTGTACGAAGCGGCTGAACTGGACGGCTGCACCCCGAACCAGATGTTCTGGAAGATCACCATTCCGCTGATCCGTCCCATCCTTGTTTACGTCATGATCACCTCCATGATCGGCGGCCTGCAGATGTTCGATGTGCCGCAGATTTTGACCAACGGCAAGGGCGGCCCGGACCGCACCTCCACCACCATGATCATGTACCTGAACAACCACCTGTTCAGCAAGAACTACGGCATGGCCGGTGCTGTATCCGTGGTGCTGTTCCTCGTGTGCGCAGTGCTGTGCGTTGTGGTCTACTTCTCCCTTACCAAGGAGGATGACGGCCTGACCCGCGCCCAGCGCAAAGAACTGAACGCCGCCAAAAAGGCAGCAAAAGGAGGGAAATGATTATGGCACACACTCCTAGAAATCAATCGGAAAAAGCAACACTGGCTGCACGCCGCGCATGGTGTTATCTGGTGCTGGTGCTCATCAGCTTTTTGTGCCTGTTCTTCTTCTATGTGCTGGTGATCAACTCCACCCGCACCCACTTCGAGATCCAGAAAGGCTTCTCGCTGCTGCCGGGCAAATCGCTCATCACCAACTTCCAGAACGTGCTGGCCGATGCCAACATCCCTGTCGTCTCCGGCATCCGCAACAGCCTGATCGTCTCCGCCTGCTCGGCGGCGCTCAGCGTGTACTTCTCGGCCCTGACGGCCTACGGCATCTACGCCTATAACTTCAAATTCAAAAAGGCCGCGTTCGCCATTATCCTGCTGATTATGACCATGCCCACGCAGGTGTCCGCTCTGGGCTTTTTGCAGCTCATCACCAAGATGGGCCTGAAGAACAGCTTTATCCCGCTGATCCTGCCCAGCATTGCAGCGCCCACCGTGTTCTTCTTCATGAAGCAGTATCTGGACGCTTCCCTTCCCATGGAGATCGTAGAGGCTGCCCGCATCGACGGTGCAGGCGAGTTCTACACCTTCAACAAGATCGTGCTGCCCATTATGAAGCCCGCTCTGGCAGTGCAGGCCATTTTCTCCTTCGTGGCCAGCTGGAACAACTACTTCATTCCCGCTCTGGTGCTGGACAGCGCCGACAAAAAGACCCTGCCCATCCTGATTGCACAGCTGCGCAGTGCAGACTTCCTCAAGTTTGATATGGGCAAGGTTTACATGATGGTGGCTATCGCCATTCTGCCCGTCATCATCGTGTACCTGCTGCTTTCCAAGTTCATCGTCCGCGGTGTTGCTTTGGGCGGCGTGAAAGGCTGACGGCATTTTGCCGCAAACAACAAAAGGGTCCCGGAGAAAATTCCGGGACCCTTTTGCTGTGTTTAGGATATAAGGAATTTTTGGAAGAGATCAGGAGAAAAAACAAGGCATACACATTCTGTCGGAGGTTTTAAGGGGATAAGATTTACTCGCCGCGGACGGCTGCGAAACCTGCTTCCAGATCAGCAATGATATCGTCGATGTGCTCAGTGCCGATGGACAGGCGGATGGTGTTCTGATAGATCTGCTGCTCGGCCAGCTCTTCGTCGTTCAGCTGGCTGTGGGTGGTGGAAGCCGGGTGGATGACCAGACTCTTCACATCAGCAACGTTTGCCAGCAGGGAGAAGACCTTCAGGTTATCGATAAACTTGAATGCTTCCTCGCGGCCACCCTTGATGTTGAAGGTGAAGATGGATGCACCACCATTGGGGAAGTACTTCTCGTACAGGGCGTGATCCGGGTGATCCGGCAGGGAGGGGTGGTTGACCTTCTCCACCTGCGGGTGGTTTGCCAGAAACTCGACCACCTTCTTGGTGTTCTCCACATGGCGCTCGATGCGCAGGCTCAGGGTCTCGGTGCCCTGCAGCAGCAGGAAGGCGTTGAACGGCGAAATGGTGGCACCGGTATCACGCAACAGGATCGCACGGATGTAGGTGACAAAAGCTGCGGGGCCTGCTGCATCGGCAAAGGAAACGCCGTGGTAGCTAGGGTTGGGGTCAGCAATATTGCCGAACTTGCCGCTTGCCTTCCAGTCAAACTTGCCGCTGTCCACGATGATGCCGCCCAGCGTGGTGCCGTGGCCGCCGATGAACTTGGTGGCGGACTGGACGACGATATCTGCGCCGTGCTCAATGGGACGGATCAGGTACGGGGTGCCGAAGGTGTTATCGATGACCAGCGGCAGGCCGTGCTTGTGCGCGATGGCTGCAATGGCATCGATATCGGGGATATCGCTGTTGGGGTTGCCCAGAGTTTCCAGATAGACGGCCTTGGTGTTGGGCTGGATGGCATTCTCCACCTCAGCCAGATCGTGTGCATTGACAAAGGTAGTGGTGACACCGAACTGGGTCAGGGTGTGCTCCAGCAGGTTGTAGCTGCCGCCGTAGATGGTCTTCTGAGCCACGATGTGATCACCGGCCTGTGCCAGTGCTTCGATGGTGTAGGTGATGGCAGCAGCACCGGAAGCGGTAGCCAGAGCAGCCACGCCGCCTTCCAGAGCAGCGATGCGCTTCTCGAACACGTCCTGCGTAGAGTTGGTTAGACGGCCGTAGATGTTGCCTGCGTCTGCCAGGCTGAAGCGGTCTGCTGCGTGCTGGCTGTTGCGGAACACATAGGAAGTGGTCTGGTAGATAGGCACTGCACGGGAATCGGTTGCGGGATCGGCCTGCTCCTGGCCAACGTGAAGCTGCAGGGTCTCAAATTTATAGTCAGACATAGTATTTTACCTCTCTATTTGTACTTTTAGTATAATTTTATGATACAAAAAATCCCGATGCGTGATACAAAAGCGCACCGGGCAAACACAATTCAAAGCGATTCTGTCAACGTCACATTCGGGTACACATTCGTGCACAGCAAGAGGGCATCGTACAGTTCGCAGCCAGATGTTCTGCCCGGTCACCGTACATTCGCCCATAGCGGAAGTTTGCGTGCAGCAGGTCGTTCCAAATCAGCTTCATATCCGTGCCCTCCTTTCCGAAATAATTCTTTCCCACTCATCTACAAACCGGAGCCTCTATCTGCTCTGTGCCGGGAAGCAAAACCGTCGTTTTCTTTTTCCCACTAGGTTTGTGGATTTATTGTTTGCATTATATCCCCTCTTACCCAGTTTGTCAATGGGTTAATTCCAGTTTTTTTCAAATTGAGTTTTCTGCACGATGCGCAGCCCGCATTTGCAGCATCCCGTTGTGCAGTTCCAACAGGAGTAATACTTCTGCTTCTTCGGAAATTTTTATTTTTCCATTGATAAAACCTTAAAATTTTATTGTTATACTAAAGCTGTTCCTTGCAAACGCCCTGCAAATCGTTTATTATGGTAGCGTTCTTTTTTATCATCAAAGGAGTTTTTCGATGCTGCATCGTTTCTTTCATTTTTTAAAGCAGAGCCTGCTCGTTGTTCTTTGCATTCTGCTGCTTGGCGGGCTGCTGGCAGGCGGCTGGTTCTTTTATCAGGGCAGACAGCTGTACCGCAGTGCCGCCAGCAGTTACCCAGTGGCTTCCATGTACGACGCCATCTGTGCCCGCGGGAGCTATACTTCCTACGATGCGCTGCCGCAGATCTATATTAACGCAGTCATCTGCACCGAGGACGAGCATTTTATGACCCACAAGGGTATCGACCCGGGGGCCATCGCCCGCGCCCTGCTGGCCGACCTGCGCGCCCACTCGCTGGCCGAGGGTGGCAGCACCCTGACCCAGCAGCTTGCCAAGAACGAGCTGTTCACGCAGGACAAGCATCTGGCCCGCAAGGCTGCCGAGATGCTTGCTGCTTTTGATATTGAAAAGACCTACTCCAAGCAGCAGATCTTTGAGATGTACGCCAACACCATCTATTTTGGCAGCGGGTATTATGGCATTGCAGAAGCTGCCGAGGGCTACTTTGGCAAGGAACCGGCCCAGCTGACCGATGTCGAAGCGATCTATCTGGCGGGTATGCCCAACGCGCCCTCGGTCTGCGCCAGCAGCCCGGAGCTTGCCTTCAAGCGGATGCAGGTGGTGCTCAAGCGGATGGTCAAGTGCCGCGTGCTCACCCAGCAGCAGGCCGATGCCATTGCCGCAGATGCTGAAAACTTAACGGTTTAAACAAGACACCGCGCCCTGTCTGCTGCGGATCAGACAAGGCGCGGTGTTTTGTTTTGCGGTATTTGGTTTGGTAAAGGAGGAATCATGTTACCCGTTCAGGCGGTTGCGGCCCCGCCTGTCGGTAGCATTATCATACCAGAGAATTTCTGCGAAAGCATGTTATTTATATGAAGCTTTTATGAATTTACCGGTTCTTTGCCGCTGTCATGCTGTCACTCCGGGGCTTTCATGCTTTCCACCATGCTGATATGCCGCACATGCCGCCGCATGGCAAAGCACACCACAAAGGTGAACAGCATCGTCAATGCCACTGCCAGCAGATAGCTGCGGGGTGCAATGGTGCGGATGAACATGAGCTGATCCATTTCCACGGTCAGGATAATGAACCGGTGCAGCGGCACGCCCAGCAACAGGCCCACGCCGGAGCCGATGAGGGACAAAAGCTCGATCTCGCGGAAGATGTAGCGGTACACTTCTTTGTCATAGAAGCCCAGCACCTTGATAGTGGCAAGCTCCTTTTTTCGCTCGGCAAGGTTGACGCTGATCAGGTTGTACAGCACCACCGCCGCCAGCGCCGCCGCGCACACGATGATCAGCACCACCACGTAGTTCAGGCTGCCGATCAGGCTGCCGAACATGGAGGTGGTGTCCTCGGTGAAGCTGACGCTGCTCACATAGTTGCAGCCCAGCAGCTTTGTGCGCAGGGTGTTGTACTCCGCCTCGGTGGTACAGCCGGTCAGGCCGTAGACGGTGTTCCACTCCGGCGTGCTGCCCAGCAGGGCCTGCAGCTGCGCATTGGAGAGATACAGCCGGGTGAACATGTAGTTCTCAGTAATGCCGGTCAGCACCAGCGGCACGCGGCTCCCGTCTGCTGCCTCCACATAGAACGTATCGCCCACGCTCAGCCCCAGATTCAGGGCCGTTTTTTCGGTCAGGATCACGCTGTCCTCTTCAAAGGGAATGAGGTCGTGGCCCACCCGGGTGCGGAAGGTGAAGTATTCGGTCATCCGGGCATCGTCCTCCGCGCCTACGATGCTGACATCGGCGCTCCCGCCCTCTTCATTATAAAGGGTGGTGGACTTTGTGTAGAACGCGCCCCAGCTGTGGACCGCACTGCTGCTGTCCAGCGTGTCGGCAAGGCCCTGCTCCATGGTCAGCGCCTTTTCATCGCTGAGCGAGATGGTGAGATCGTTGTGGGTCAGCTGCCCGGACTGCTTGTCCACGATGGGCAGGATGGAATCCTGAATGCCAAAACCGATCAGCAGCAGCGCCGTGCAGCCTGCCACGCCCAGCACTGTCATGAAGAAGCGCTTTTTGTAGCGGAACAGGTTGCGGGCTGTGGTCTTTTGGGAGAAGCTCATGTGCTGCCACAGCGGGGTGATGTACTCCAAAAAGATGCGCTTGCCTGCCACCGGGGCCCGGGGCAGCAGCAAAGCTGCAGTCTTTTCCTTCAGGCTGGCACGGCAGGCGTTCCATGTAGCAAAACCGATGACGGCCGCGCTGATGGCCACACTGGCTGCCGCCATGCCGGGGTAAAAGTGCAGCGTAAAGGTGGACATGCTGAAGATCATCTGGTAGGCATACCAGATGATGAGCGGGAACACCACAAAACCGATGACCATGCCCACGATGCTGCCCAGCACGCTGGCGCTGAGGGCATAGAACAGATACTTGCCTGCGATCTTTGCGTTGGAGTAACCCAGAGCTTTCAGGGTACCCAGCTGCAGGCGGTTCTCGTCCACCATGCGGGTCATGGTGGTGGTGGCCACCAGCGCCGCCACCAGGAAGAAGAACACCGGGAACACCCGTGCAATGGCATCCATGCGGTCGGCATACTGCTCAAAGGTGACAAAGCTCATGGTGGAGCCGCGGTCCAGCACATACCACTCACCGCTCTTGATCTGGCTCACCTGCTCCTCGGCATCGTTCAGCTGGGCAAGGCCATCGGCCAACTGCTGTTCGGCATCGGCCTTCCGGCTCTCGTACTCCGCGCGGGAATCGGCCAGCTGCTGCACGCCGTCCCTGTATTCCTGCCAGCCCTCGTCCAGCCGGGTGCGAGCCGCATCGAACTGGGTGTAGGCTGTGGCCGTGCCAGTGGTCAGCTGCAGCTGCCCCTGCAGAAGCTTTACCTTCATCTGGCGCAATGCGGCTTTGGCTTCGGTCACCAGCTGCTCGTTGGAAAGGCTGGGCGAAGAGATCAGCCCCTGTGCATACATCTGGCGCTTGCCCTCGTCCAGCTGGGCCTGATAGCCGTTCAGCTGGCCGCTGATGTTGTCGTAAGCATCCTGCGCCTTCTGCAGGGCATCCCGCAGGTCGGTGTATTCCTCATCGGCGGGCTCGGCCTCGTCCAGCGCCTTCTGCGCGTTGTGCAGAGCCGTTTCCGCATAGCCCAGCAGCGGGTCGGCCACCTTTTTCAGGTTCACCAGCATCTCGATCTGCTGCAGCTGATCCTCAAATTCCAGCAGTTGTTCCTCGCCGCTCACCAGCTCGTCCGCACCGCCCTGCATGGTATCCGGCAGAGCCTTTTTGTTGGCGGCAAGCTCCGCTTCGCCCGTGTCCAGCTGGGCTTTGGCGCTGTCCAGCTGTGCCTGTGCATCGGCCAGCTGCTGTTCTGCCTCCGCAAACTGACGGTCTGCTTCGGCTTTTTTGTCGTTGTACTCGGCCCGGGCATCGGCCAGCTCTGCACTGGCATCCTCGATCAGCTCCGCCCTCCGGGCTGTGCACTGTGCCCCGCTGATGGCCTTTACCCTTGCGGCTGTGTCATCCACTGCTGCCTGATACGCGTCCGAGTAATTATCATACAGGCCGGCATTTTTTACTTTGAGATAGCACGCCGTATAATAATCCGTGGTCAGGCTGCCCTCCGGCAGGAACACGATATCATCCAGCTGGCCGTCACCGGCGGTGCTGCTCTCCTTGTCCGTGGAAAAATGCTGCGGGTCCTGCACGGTGCCCACTACCGTGAACTGCTTCCGGCTCACATGTTCGGTGTCCTCCGGCAGGGTGAGCACCGTGCCCGGTTCCACCGGGTCGCCGTAGCCCATCACATGCACCACGCACTCATCCGGAGCCTCAGGCATCCGGCCCGAGAGCAGCACCAGACGGTTCATATTTTCTGCCGTGTCGGCCCCGGGGTCGGCGGGCAGCTGCTGCAGGCGCACCACCGCCGTCTCGCTCTGGCCCTGCCACTGGGCCTCCACGTCCTGATATTTTACCGCCTGTACGGCCTCCACGCCATCCACGGCGGCAAGGACGGCAATGTCCTTCTCCGAAAGGCCCAGTGTGGACAGCACCCGCAGGTCGAACACGTTCTGCTGCACGTAGTATTTCTGCCCGGCGATGCGCATGCTGGGCGCAAAACTCATCAGGCCGGTCAGCATCATCACGCCCAGCGCTACGATACCGAACAGCGAGACCATGCGGCTCAGGTTGTCCTTCATTTCCCGCAGGATGTTTTTACGATAACTTTTCAGCACAGCTCTCACCACTCAATCTCCTGCACCGGCACAGGGTGCTCGTTGACCTGATTGGAGACGATCTTACCGCTGCGCACCTGAATGATGCGGTCTGCCATCGCTGTCAGGGCGGTGTTGTGGGTAATAACGATCACCGTGCGGCCGGTGCGGCGGCAGGTATCCTGCAAAAGGGCCAGCACCTGCTTGCCGGTCTTGTAATCCAGTGCACCGGTGGGCTCGTCGCAGAGCAGCAGCTTGGGGTTTTTGGCCAGTGCGCGGGCAATGGACACCCGCTGCTGCTCGCCGCCGGAAAGCTGGGCCGGGAAGTTGTTCAGCCGCTCTCCCAGACCCACGCTGCGCAGGGTCTCTTTGGGGTCCAGCGGGTCGCGGCAGATCTCGCTGGCCAGCTCCACGTTCTCCAGTGCGGTCAGGTTCTGCACAAGGTTGTAGAACTGGAACACAAAGCCCACATCGTACCGGCGGTAGGTGGTCAGCTCTCTGGCGGTAAAGTGGCTCACGTTCTGGCCGTCCAGCCAGACGTTGCCCTCGTCGCAGCTGTCCATGCCGCCGAGGATGTTCAGCAGGGTGGTCTTGCCTGCGCCGGAAGGCCCCACGATGATGCAGAACTCGCCCTTATCCACATAGAAATTCAGGTGGTCTGCGGCGGCGATCTTCACACTGCCGGTCTGATAATATTTGCAAACGTCCTCAAACTCCACAAAATGCTCCATGGCGTTTTTTCCTTTCTATCGGGAATACATACTGTTTCAATTTAACTATAACATCTCCCGGCAGACTTTGCAAAGACATCTGCGCAAATTTTCAAAAACTTAACAACCGTATGCAGCCTTGCGCTCTCAGGCGTAGAAACCCTCTCAGTCATCGCTGTGCGATGCCAGCTCTCCCGAAGGGCGAGCTTTCGCATCTGACGGAAGGCGCAAAAAAGCTCCCCCTTTCGGGGGAGCTGTCGAGCGTATGCGAGACTGAGAGGGTTCATCTGTCAAGCGGTCAGCGCCCCACGATCAAATCGCGGCGGCAGCGCAGGCCCACGGTGAGGAAGTTGTTTTCGCCCAGTCGGCGCAGCACCACGCGGTCGGTGCCCTTCTGGCCCTCCACCAACAGGGACAGGTTCAGGGTGGTGGAGCCCTTCTCAGTCTGGATCACCAGCGTGCTCACACCCTCGTTCAGCAAGGTCTGCATGTCCTGCACGGTGGTGCGGAAGGTAGCAGAACCGGCGGGCACATCCAGCGTCAGCACGCCGTCCTTCTGGCGGGCAGTGTACAGCACTTCTCTGCCGAACAGGCCCTTGACGGTGTAACGTGCCTCGCTCTTTTTCGCCGCTGCATCTGCGGACGGGGCGGCCAGCTCATCGCCGGAGATCAGCATGATGTTGCCCTGAATGGGGTTTCCCTCCGGTGCGCCGTAGCCGCCGTAGGTGGGGTCCTTTTCGCCGATCGCCACATCGGCGCTGTGCAGGGCGATATCCCCCTGCACCATCTGCTCCTGCGGGGGCAGATAGCCTGCGGCAGCAGGGTCGTTGATGTCTGCTTCTGCGGCAAATGCACCCACGCTCAGCATGGCGGCAGCGCCCAGCACTGCAGCGGTGGTGGTGACGGTACGGACAAATTTATGGTTCAGTTTCATTTGGAATACCTCCGTTGACGGCGGTTTTGCACCGCACATTTTTGTTTTGTGGAAAACCATGGTCTGCCATGCGGTGTAATACAAAACCGCCGCATCTGTCTTATAAACGGATGCGGCGGCGGGATTATTGCAGCAGGCTATAAAAATTTTTTGGAATCTCTGCTGCCGGGGTCACTGGGCCTGTGCCGGTTCCCGGTTCAGGATCTCCATGAACTCCTCGCCGGTGATGGTCTCCTTCTGGTACAGATACCGTGCCAGCTCGTCCAGCTTGGCGCGGTTGTCGGTCAAAATCCGGACAGCCTTTTCGTGCTGAGCCTTGACCAGCTCCACCACCTTCTGGTCGATCTCGCGCTGGGTCTGGGCCGAGCAGGCCAGCGAGGTGTCGCCGCCCAGATACTGGTTGTTCACGGTCTCCAGCGCCACCATGTCAAAGTCCTTGCTCATGCCGTAGCGGGTAAGCATGGCGCGGGCAAGCTTGGTGGCCTGCTCGATATCGTTGGAGGCACCGGTGGTGATGGATCGGAACACCACTTCCTCGGCGGCGCGTCCGCCGGTAAGGGTGGCGATCTTGTTTTCCAGCTCTTCCTTGCTCATCAGGTAGTGGTTGCCCTCGTCCACCTGCATGGTGTAGCCCAGTGCGCCGGAGGTGCGGGGGATAATGGTGATCTTCTGCACAGGGGCAGAGTTGGATTGCTTGGCCGCCACCAGTGCATGGCCGATCTCGTGGTAGGCCACGATGCACTTTTCCTTGTCGGTGAGGATAGAATTCTTCTTCTGGTAGCCTGCAATGACCACCTCGATGCTCTCTTCCAGATCGGCCTGAGTCACGCTCTTGCGGCCTGCACGCACGGCGCGCAGGGCTGCTTCGTTGACGATGTTGGCAAGTTCCGCACCGGATGCACCGGAAGCCATGCGGGCCACGGTGTTGAAGTCGATGCCCGGGGCCAGCGCCACCTTTTTGGCGTGCACTTTCAAAATCTCTTCGCGGCCCTTGAGGTCGGGCAGCTCCACCGGCACGCGGCGGTCAAAACGTCCGGGACGGGTCAGCGCCGGGTCCAGAGAATCCGGGCGGTTGGTAGCCGCCAGAATGATGACGCCGGTGTTGCCCTCAAAGCCGTCCATCTCGGTGAGCAGCTGGTTCAAAGTCTGCTCACGCTCGTCGTTGCCACCGAGATTGCCGCTGTTGCGCTTCTGACCGATGGCATCGATCTCATCGATGAACACAATGCAGGGGGCCTTTTCCTTGGCCTGCCGGAACAGGTCGCGCACCTTGGATGCGCCCATGCCCACGAACATCTCCACGAATTCAGAGCCGGAAATGGAGAAGAAGGGCACATTGGATTCGCCTGCCACGGCCTTAGCCAGCATGGTCTTGCCGGTGCCCGGAGGGCCCACCAGCAGGATGCCCTTTGGCATGGATGCGCCAATGCTCTCGTACTTGCCGGGGTCGTGCAGATAATCCACGATCTCCTGCAGGTTTTCCTTGGCTTCATCCTCACCGGCCACATCCGCAAAGCGGATGCCGTGGGTGGACTGCACATAGACCTTGGCGTTGGACTTGCCCACGCCGCCGAACATCATGGACCCCGGGCCGCCGCCGGCCTTTTCCATCAGCTTTTTGTTCATCTGGTTGCCGATGAAGCTGAACAGCAGGATGGGCAGCACAAACCAGATCAGGAAATTGAGCATCGGCGACCCCTGCTCCACGATCTCGCTGGAAAACTGTGCTCCGGCATCATACAGGCGCTGGGTAAGCTCCGGGTCGTTCATCAGGCCGGTCTTGTAGACCTGCTTTTCCTCTTTATCGGTAAAAATGATCTGGTTGGATTCGATATCCACACGGCCGATGTTCTTTTCCTCGGTCATGGTCATAAAGGTACCGTAGTCCACTTCCTCCACCTGACGCTCGCTCATCCACGGCAGCAGCACAAGGTTGAGCAGCAGCAGGACCGCCAGCACGATGGCGTAGTAGATCGCCAGCGGCTTTTTGGAAGGTTTGACTTCTTTCATGTGGCAATTCCTCCTTTGGTTCCTGATGCAAGTAGTATAGCACAGTAAAACCGGGCGCAACAGCAATTCGAGCAGAACTTTCCAAAAACTTAGCAGTTTGTTAACAAAGGTCCCCTCTGCATACAAAAAGAGAGCAGCCGAAGCTGCTCCCTTTGGTTTCGCATGGGTTTACTGTTTTGGGAATGCCTTTTCCCACACTTCAATGGTCTTGAACTTGGGCATCCAGCCTTCCGGCTTGAAGCTGCTCTCGCTCTTGGCATCCAGCAGGCCCTGCTCCACGCACCACTGGGCTGCCTTGGCGGTGTCGGCATCTGCCACATCCGCAAAAGCCGGGGTGTTCACAGGTTCAGGTCTGCCTGCGGTGTTCCACACCAGCAGTGCCAGCTGGCCGCGGTTTGCGGGGATCTCTGCGCCCTCGGGCAGGATGTTGTGCAGGATCACCCGGGTAGCGATCTCGTAGCCGCCCCAGACTGCTGCACCGCCCACCAGAACGGCTGCAACAGCGCCGCCTGCGCCGGAATCGCCGCCGGTAAAGTCGTCATCGCCGGGCACGACAGGAGGAGTGCCCACAGCGGTAATGGAGATGTACGAAGGTACAGGATTCGTCTCAGGATTCGTCTCAGTGTTCGGCACAGTGTAAGAAGTTGTGCCTTCTTCGTCCGTATAAGCAACCGTTGCACTTTCAGCATTCTTGCCGGTCTTCACCTCATAACCCTTGGCAGGACTCTGAGTGTAGACCAGTTTGCTCTCCACTACAGCGCCAGTGCCCTTGTTTTCCAGCACCACATCACCAGAGCAGGTGATTTCAGCATCACCGCCAATGGTTGCTCCTTCGTCTCGCTTACCAGAAATGGTCACGTCTGTTGCGCCATTGATCGTCAGCTTGCCATCATGGAGTGCCGCAGCAGTCTTACTTGTGATTTTCACTTTACCACTGCAATTGATGGACGAATCGAGGTAACTGCGCGAATCCCAGACAGCGCGCTGGGCTGCAGTGATCGTCACATTATCCGCCTTAGTGATCACGACCGGATCCCAAACTGCACCGCCATTCTGGCTGGTGATCTCCACATTACCGCTGCACTCAATCTCGGCTCTGCCATAGATGGTATAGTTGTTTCCATCTTCATCGGTGCCTGTACGGCCCTCACCATGGATGGTCACATTCTGTGCGCTCTGAACATCGAGATTGCCGTGGTCACCATAACCCAGCACATTGCCAGAACCGGTATTATCCATCAGGATGTCACCGGCGCAGGTAATAGTAGCGTCCCCCGTGATAAGGGCGGTGGAGGATACGCCCGTTACCTTCACATCCTGTGCGCCGGTAACGGTCAGGCTGCCATTTACCACAGCACCGTTCGCATTGCTCAGTACCACATCCACCTTATCCTCGAGATCGTCAGTGATCTCGACCTTCATCTTGCCAAAGCTGCCGGTACCGGTCAGGGTGTGGGTATCCGGGTCATAGGTGAGCTTGTCGTTGCCGACTCCAAGAATGTGCCCGCAGTTTTCGCTGGTCACTTCAATGGGAGGATTATTGCCTATCGTGACTTTGATGCCGTAGTTGGTTGCTTGATCAGTGACCTTTTTCCAGTTAGCGGTCAGGGCCATGTTTTCGTGCACAGTAACGTTGATTTCTTTGTCGGTCTTGTTGCTGCCAGTCCAGCCCTTAAACATCCACTGTTGGGTCTCGTCCGGTGCAACAGCCTTGACGTAGACTGTCTTGCCCTCGTCCACATGATAGGTAGAAGTGCCGTTTGCGCTCGTTGCATTGATCAGCTCCGTGGTGTACGCTGCATCCGTGTAAGCCTTGGCATTCGTCAGCGTGAGCGTCTTGTTGCTCGGATTCACATACTCGATTCTGAAATAAGAGTATCTTGCACAATCATTCGGGTCCTCGGTCTCAGTGCTCTCGGCCTCGGAGCTGCCTGCATAATAGCGGGCAACGTAACCAGTCGGCAGATTCCTTACCTCCACCGTGCCTGCCTGAACTGCCTCATAACCGTAGGTATTGCAAAGCGTGACCGCACCAGTGCAGTGATCAAGTACCAGCTTGCCTGCTTTACCCCTGTCGCCGATTACGCCATAAATAGCAAAAGCGGTAGCCTGAATTTTTTGCGCATTGTGCACGGTCAGGGTTCCGCTGACGGTCGAGCCGTTTCCGCAATTCAGAGAAAGGGTCTGACAGTTGATATCTGCACCGCCGTTGAGGATGCCGTCAATGCTCACATCCTGTGCGCTGTTCACAGTCAGCTTGCCTTCAACAGCCTGATTTACCAAGCTGATGTTATTATAGTCAAGGTTGCCGCTGATTCTCACATCACCAGCGCTAGTAATCGTTGCATCACCGCGAATCGCAGCATCAGTGCCGGAATCGGATTTTGTGACGGTCAGATCATTGACAGTTGCATTCAGGCTACCATTCACGGCGTAAGATTCACCCTTGATGGTGACGTTTTCTCCACCGTTAAGGATTACATCGCCATTAAAGCCGCCTTCAAACGCAAAGCCTTTGTCATAAGACACGGTGGGATAACCTAAAGGCCATGCCACGTCAAAGCTGACAGTTTCACCATTCGCCGTCAGGTTGTAAGTAGTATTGCCCACCGTAACGGTCAGTGTATGCGCCGCACTGCCACCTTCTGCCGCCAGTGCGCTGAGGGGGCTTGCCGCCTGCAGCAGCAGGCCAAGGCTCAGCAGCCCGGCAAGGAATTTACGGGTACGTAGTTTCATGTAGGGTGAACCTCCTCTGTTCTATCTTTGATTCTATCATACACCCGTAGCTCCCCCCGGGCATTCGTTTGACACGAATCGACCGAAAAATGCATCGAATCGACCCGTGCACAATTTTGGGAAATTCTGCCCCTTCTTTTGTGAAATTGTTTCATTTTGAGAATGAGTCAGATTGCTTGACACTGCTCGCGAATCATGCTAAACTTAGTCCACTTTGAAAAAAGCACAAATGCGTTGACGGGGAAAAAACGAATTTCTTCTGCGTACAGAGAGCCGCCGGGTGGTGCAAGGCGGGTGCAGAGGGTTTCGGTTACTGGCCCCTGAGCGGCAGGGCTGAACACACAAGTAGGCTCTGACGGATGTCCACCGTTACAAGGACAGCGATTCGCCGCAAAAAGCCGATCGTGCAAAGCGGCTGTGCCCAAAGGCGCAGCAAAGAGAGTGGTACCACGGGTGCCCTGTAGTTTGAACTTTACAGGCTCTCGTCTCTCAAGGTTTTCGCCTTGAAAGACGAGAGCCTTTTCGTATATCTGCCTTTTGGAAGCAGGCTTGCCCTCTCCGTCACGGCTTACGCCGTGCCACCTCTCCCAAAGTGAGAGGCCTTGGCAGTACGGCAAAGTTTTCGGTTTTGCCAAGGGCTCCCCCCTTTGGGGGAGCTGTCGAACGAATGTGAGACTGAGAGGGCGAGGACGCTCACAAAGAGCATGGAGCAAGAAGTGTAAATCGTTTAGGAGGACGCACATTATGATGGACGCAACCAAGTACGCTCCGGGTTACTACCCGGTACCCGCAGGCTATGACAGCTGGGTAAAGAAGGATCACATTGAAAAAGCCCCCGCATGGTGCAGTGTGGACCTGCGCGACGGCAATCAGGCCCTGATCGTGCCCATGAGCCTTGAGGAAAAGCTGGAGTTCTTCCAGATGCTGGTCAAGATCGGCTTCAAGGAGATCGAGGTGGGCTTCCCTGCCGCCAGCGACACCGAGTACGAGTTCCTGCGCACCCTGATCGAGAAGAACATGATCCCCGAGGATGTCACCGTGCAGGTGCTGACCCAGTGCCGCGACCACATCATCCGCAAGACCTTCGAGGCCGTCAAGGGCGCACCCCGCGCGGTGATCCACTTCTACAATTCCACCTCTGTGGCCCAGCGCGAGCAGGTGTTCCACAAGAGCAAGGAAGAGATCAAGCAGATCGCCACCGACGGCGCAAAGCTGGTCAAGCAGCTGAGCGAGGAGTATGAGGGCAACTTCCTGTTCGAGTACAGCCCCGAGAGCTTTACCGGCACCGAGGTGGACTATGCCGTGGATGTGTGCAACGCCGTGCTGGACATCATGCAGCCCACCCCGGACCGCCCCATGATCATCAACCTGCCCGTTACCGTGGAAATGAGCATGCCGCACGTCTACGCAAACCAGATCGAGTACTGCGACAAGCACCTGAAATACCGCGACAGCGTGATCATCTCCACCCATCCCCACAACGACCGCGGCACCGGCGTGGCCTGCGCAGAGCTGGCCGTGCTGGCGGGTGCACAGCGCGTGGAGTGCTGCCTGTTCGGCAACGGCGAGCGCACCGGCAACGTGGATGCCGTGACGCTGGCAATGAATATGTACAGCCACGGCGTGGACCCCAAGCTGGACTTCTCCGATATGCCGGACATCTGCGCCACCTACGAGCGTGTGACCCGGATGCACATTTACGAGCGCACCCCCTACGCCGGTCAGCTGGTGTTTGCCGCCTTCTCCGGCAGCCATCAGGATGCCATTGCAAAGGGCATGGCCTACCGCAAGGAGCATGGCGAGCACCGCTGGACCTGCCCCTACATCCCCGTTGACCCCCACGACATCGGACGCACCTACGATGCCGATGTTATCCGCATCAACAGCCAGAGCGGCAAGGGCGGCATCGGCTTTGTGCTGGAACAGAACTTCGGCTACAATCTGCCGCCCAAAATGCGCGAGGCTCTGGGCTACAAGGTCAAGAGCGTTTCCGACCACAGCCACAAGGAGCTGAGCGCAAACGAGGTGCTGCACATCTTCGAGGATGCCTTCCTCAACCGCTGCAAGCCGCTCAACGTTCTGGAAGCCCACTTTGCACAGGTGGGCGGCATCACCGCCACCGTCACACTGGAGCTGAATGGTCAGCGCAAGGTGGTCACCTCGGTGGGCAATGGCCGTCTGGATGCTGTGGCAAACGCCATCCAGAGCGCCACCGGCATGGAGTTCCACCTCGAGACCTACTCCGAGCACAGTCTGGACGAAGGCTCCACCTCCCGCGCTGCCTCCTACGTCGGCCTTGTCTGGGGCGATAACACCGTCACCTGGGGTGCCGGCACCGACACCGATATCATCGTGGCCGGCATCAAGGCACTGGTGAGCGCGATCAATAATAAGTAACATCCTCGCCCTCTCAGTCACCTGCGGTGACAGCTCTCCCAAAGGGAGAGCCTCTGGCGAAACCGGTAACTTTGCGTGGACTGCCAAGGCCTCCCACTTTGGGGGAGGTGGATGCGACCAGCGGGAGCAGACGGAGAGGGCGAGCCGCCTATAAGTATAAAAGGAGAGTACCATCATGGGAATGACCCTGACGCAGAAGATTCTTGCCGCACATGCCGGTCTTGCCGAGGTCAAGGCAGGCCAGCTCATCAATGCAAAGCTGGACATCGTGCTGGGCAACGACATCACCACCCCGGTTGCCATCAACGAGTTTGAAAAGGCCGGTTTTGACGGTGTGTTCGACAAAGAGCACATTGCCATCGTGCTGGACCACTTTGTGCCCAACAAGGACATCAAGAGCGCCACCCAGTCCAAGCAGTGCCGCGAGTTCGCCAACAAATACGACATCCTCAACTTCTATGATGTGGGCCAGATGGGCATTGAGCACGCCCTGCTGCCGGAAAAAGGCATTGTGACCGCAGGTGACTGCGTGATCGGTGCGGACAGCCACACCTGCACCTATGGTGCACTGGGTGCCTTCTCCACCGGTGTCGGCTCCACCGATATGGCCGCAGGCATGGCCACCGGCATGGCATGGTTCAAGGTGCCCTCTGCCATCAAGTTCGTGCTCAAGGGCAAGTTCGGCCCCCGCGTGTCCGGCAAGGACCTGATCCTGCACATCATCGGCATGATCGGTGTGGACGGTGCGCTGTACAAATCCATGGAGTTCACCGGCCCGGGCGTTGCCAGCCTGACGATGGACGACCGCCTGTGCATCTGCAACATGGCCATCGAGGCCGGTGCCAAGAACGGCATCTTCCCCGTAGACGATGTGACCAAGGCTTACCTCAAGGGCCGCAGCCAGCGTGAGCCGGTGTTCTTTGAGGCCGACCCGGATGCCGAGTACGAAAAGACCATTGAGATCGATCTGGACAAGCTGGAACCCACCGTCAGCTACCCCCACCTGCCCGAGAACACCCACCTTGCCAGCGAGGGCAAGGACATCAAGATCGATCAGGTTGTGATCGGCAGCTGCACCAATGGCCGTCTGGAGGACATGGAAGCCGCCTACAACGTGCTCAAGGGCAAGCACATTGCCAAGGGCGTGCGCGGCATCATCATCCCCGCCACCATGGCCGTTTACAAGGAATGCATCCTGCGCGGCTGGACCACTGCCTTTATTGATGCAGGCTGCATCGTGTCCACCCCCACCTGCGGCCCCTGTCTGGGCGGCTACATGGGCATTCTGGCGGAGGGCGAGCGCTGCGTTTCCACCACCAACCGCAACTTTGTGGGCCGCATGGGCCATGTGAAGAGCGAGGTCTACCTTGCTTCTCCCGCCACTGCCGCCGCCAGCGCACTGACCGGCTGCATCACCGACCCCCGCACGGTCTGATCGGAAAGGAGCACAACAATGAACGCAAAAGGTTCTGTTTTCAAATACCCGGACAACGTGGATACCGATGTCATCATCCCGGCCCGCCACCTGAACACGCAGGATGCCAAAGAGCTGGCCAGCCACTGCATGGAGGACATTGACAAGGACTTCGTCAAGAAGGTGAAGGACGGCGACATCATGGTGGGCGGCTGGAACTTCGGCTGCGGCTCCTCCCGTGAGCACGCACCGCTGTGCATCAAAACCGCCGGCATCTCGGTGGTCATTGCCAAGAGCTTTGCCCGCATCTTCTACCGCAACAGCATCAACATCGGTCTGCCCATCATGGAGTGCCCGGAGGCTGTGGATGCCATCAATGCGGGCGACACCGTCAGCGTCGATTTTGACACCGGCGTGATCACCGACGAGACCAACGGTAAGGTGTTCCATGCCGAACCCTTCCCGCCGTTCATTCAGGAGATCATCTCCGCCGGTGGACTGATGAAGTCCATCAAAAATAAGAAGTAAGGAGCTTTCCCATGGAAAAAAACATTGCTGTCATCTGGGGCGACTGCTCCAGCCCGGAGATCGTCAAGCAAACCATCCGCGTGCTTGACAAGGTGGCCGAAAAGTACGGCCACACCTTCCACTACACCGACGCTGCCATGGGCGGCGAAGCCATTGACAAGTACGGCGACCCACTGCCCCAGCACGAGCTGGACAAGTGCCTTGCTGCGGACAGCGTCCTGCTGGGCGCCGTGGGCGGCCCCAAGTGGGAGGGTCTGCCCGGTGAGCAGCGCCCGGAGAAGGGCCTGCTGCGTCTGCGTGCAGGCATGGGCCTGTACTCCAACAACCGCCCGGCCAAGATCTGGCCGCAGCTGGCTCCTGCCAGCCCCCTGAAGCCCGAGATCGTGGCACAGGGCATCGATTTCATCATCGTGCGTGAGCTGATCGGCGGCGTATACTTTGGCAGTCACGAGACCCACACCCTCGCCAGCGGCGAGAAGCAGGCCATCGACTCCATGCCCTACTCGGAGCACGAGATCGAGCGCATCGGCCGCATCGGCTTTGAGACCGCACGCAAGCGCCGCAAGAAACTGTGCTGCGTGGACAAGGCCAACGTTTTGGACACCAGCCGCCTGTGGAGAAGCGTGATGCACCGCCTGCAGGCCGAGTACCCGGATGTGGAATACAGCGAGATGTTCGTGGACAACTGCGCCATGCAGATCGTCAAGAACCCCGCCCAGTTCGACGTGATCGTTACCGAGAACATGTTCGGCGACATCCTGTCGGACGAGGCTTCCATGATCACCGGCTCCATCGGCATGATCCCGTCCTCCTCTCTGGGCGACGGCACCCGCGGCCTGTATGAGCCCATTCACGGCTCGGCCCCCGATATTGCGGGCAAAGACATCGTGAACCCCACCGCCTGCATCCTGTCTGCCGCCATGATGCTGCGCTACTCCTTTGGCATGGCCGAGGAGGCCGATGCCATTGAGACCGCCGTGAACAAGGTGCTGGACAAGGGCCTGCGCACCGCCGACAACATGAGCGAGGGCTGCACCTGCCTTGGTTGCACCGCCATGGGCGATGCCATTCTGGCCGAGATCTAAGTTTTTCCATAACGCACAAAGGGGAACGACAGCCGTCGTTCCCCTTTTCGTCTGCACAAAAAAGAGCAGCTGTTCCCAGCTGCCCTTCCGTGATACAGTTTCTTACTTGGTGCCGTAGATACGGTCGCCGGCGTCGCCCAGACCGGGAACGATGTAGCCGTTCTCGTTCAGGTGGTCGTCCTCTGCGCCGAGGTAGATATCCACATCAGGGTGTGCCTCGTGCAGGGCCTTGATGCCTTCCGGAGCGGCGATCAGGCCGATGAACTTGATGCGCTTTGCGCCATGCTTCTTGATCTGGGTGATGGCATCAATGGCGCTGCCGCCGGTAGCCAGCATCGGGTCCAGAACCAGAACATCGCGCTCTGCGATATCCTGCGGCAGTTTGCAGAAGTACTCCACAGGCTGCAGGGTCTCCTCGTCGCGGTACAGGCCGATGAAGCCCACCTTTGCAGCGGGCAGCAGGGTCAGCATACCGTCCAGCATACCCATGCCTGCGCGCAGGATGGGCACCAGAGCCAGCTTGCGGCCAGCCAGCACCTTGGTCTTTGCCATGGTGATGGGTGTTTCGATCTCCACCTCTTCCAGAGGCAGGTCACGGGTCGCTTCGTAGCACAGCAGGGTCGCGATCTCGCCAACGAGGTCACGGAACTCCTTGGTACCGGTCTGCTTGTTGCGCAGAATGCTCAGCTTGTGCTGCAGCAGCGGATGCTCAACGATCATCGGGGTCATAAAAACACGCTCCTTATTTTAAATAGATAACTCTATCGGGTCCAAGATTACGATTTAAAACAGCTCCGCATACGCTTCGCCATGATCAGCGGTTCTCCAGTGCGGTCAGCTTGTCGATGCGGCGCTGATGGCGGCCACCTTCAAACTCGGTGTTCAGGAAGAGATCCACCAGCTGGCAGGCCAAGCCTGCACCCACGACGCGGCCGCCCATGCACAGAGCGTTGGCATCGTTGTGGCGGCGGGTATACTCGCAGCTGAAGCTGTCAGAGCAGCAGCAGGCACGAATGCCCTTGATCTTGTTTGCTGCCATGCTGATGCCCACGCCGGTGCCACAGAACAGCAGTGCCTTGCTGCACTCGCCGCTCACAACTGCATCGCAGGCGGGCACGGCCATATCGGGGTAATCCACGCTGTCGGTGCTATGGGTGCCAAAATCGATGTATTCCAGCCCCAGCTCCTTCAGATGCGCCTTGACAGCTTCTTTCAGTTCAAATCCGCCGTGGTCAGCGGCCAGTGCAATGGGTTTTGCCATGGAAATGTTCCTTTCTCTCAGTCACGCAGGGTTTTATGCCTGCTCCTTGTTTTGGGCGGTATTGGCTGCAGCTTCTGCTGCAAGGCGCTCTGCGCGCTCCCGCTCGGCCTGACTCAGGCGGTGGTAGTCCGGCAGCAGAGCCTCCGGCAGCACAGCCTTTCCGGCTTCGGCCATCTGCTTTGCCACAAGGGCCACTGCAGCAGCACGCCCGCCGCGCAGGGCCGCAGGTGCCTGCAGCACGCCCGGCACACTGCCGTATTTATTATAGCACAGAGATGCGCCATCACCAACAAAAAACAGGGGCTTTTTGCAATTTTCTACAAAATCGGCCAGATCTGCCACCGCCCGGGCATCGTCTTCCAGCAGACGGCTGTGGGTGGCAAGGTCGAACGCGGCACTGTATACCTGCGCACGGCGGGCATCCAGTGCGCACAGCACGGTGCCCTCGCCCGTGTGGGCTGCGGCCAGTGCTTCCAGCGTGGAGACCGGTGCGCACAGCGTTTCCCGCGGGAAAGCCAGACCCTTGACCGCCGCCAGACCGATGCGCAGCCCGGTAAAACTGCCGGGGCCTGCGTTGACACCGTACAAGTCAATCTCTGCACAGGTCATGCCGCACATCTTCAGGCAGGTGTCGATCATGGGCATCAGCGTTTCGCTGTGGGTCATGCCTGCGTCCAGATACACCTCGTACAGCAGGCGGTCATCCTGCAAAAGAGCCACACCGGCCGTTTTGCCCGCTGTATCCACAGCTAAGATGTTCATAGCGTTACCCCCTCAATGGTGATCCTGCGGGTATTTTCGTCCACGCGCTGGATATCCACCCGGATGGGGTTTTCCAGTGCCAGCAGGTCTGCAAAGTTCTCGCTCCACTCTGCTGCCACAATGGCCCCCTGATCCAAATAATCGTAAAAGCCTGCAGCACACAGGTCGTTCTCAGTGGAAATACGGTACAGGTCAAAGTGCGCCAGCGGCTTTGGGCCGCGGTAGTAGTTCACAATGGCAAAGGTTGGGCTGGACACCGGGTCGGTGCAGCCAAGGCCCTCGGCAAGGCCCTCGGTAAAGGCGGTCTTGCCCGCGCCCAGCCCGCCGGTGAACGCAACCAGCGAACCCGGTGCCAGCACTGCGGCCATACGGGCACCCAGCGCCACCGTCTCGGCGCGGGAGTGGGTGATATATTCTGACATGAAGCTTACCTCATTTTATAAAGCAAAAGGGACGGCAGAATGCTCTGCCGTCCCTTAGTATAATATACTTTGTGCAAAAGTGCAATGCCGTGTGTTGCTTACGCCGCCGCATCCACATCCGCTGCCGTGTAGGGGTTGGGCAGTGCAGCGCTTCGGTCTCCGCTGAGCATCGCATAGGATGCCGCCGCATGGGGCCGTCTGCCGCCCTGCTCGTTGTACCAGATGATATCATCGGTGCCGTAGATGCTCTTGGCATAGTCCACGGCCTGTTCCAGCGTTTCGCCCTCGATCATCCGGTTCACAGCGGCCCACAGCATACTGCGGGAATACACCGAGTAGACATTGTTCACATAGCCCATCACCGCCTTGGCACCGCCTGCCAGCAGGCCGTCTGCCATAGAGGTATCCACATGGCCGTTCTTGCCGTAGAACTCGCAGGTCTCGCTGAGCACGATGCCGTTGCCGCGGTAGGCACTGCGGAAGAAATCGCCGTTGACGGCGTACATGCCGTTCACCTTGACCACGCGGTGGGCCAGCAGGTCAAAGCCATAGCGCAGATCGCTCCAGAAATCCGATCTCTCGGTCAGCAGGATCAGCGGTTCCGTGGCAGTCTTTTTGAACAGCCAGCCGTATTCATAGGTATAGTACGTGCCGTGGGTGCTCAGGATGCACAGGTCGTAGCGGCCCATCCTGCGCAGGTCGGATACAGTAACGGTGGTATCCAGATCCGTCTGCAGGCCCACCGAATCCCAATAGGTCTGCATGTAGGCATAATACGGGTAGCGGGTGCTGTTGATCGTGTTGTCAAACGCATAATAGATCGCCGCCGTGCCCACCCGCTTGTTCTCTGCCAGCTCCTGCAGCTGGCTCTCGTCCAGCTCCGGCAGGGCTGCGGTGTTCTCCTCCTCCGGGTCGGTAAGCAAGATGCCGCCCAGCGCGCCGCAGCTGTAGGTAAAGCTGATCATGCCGTTTTCGGCATCGGTGTAGACAGACCCCTGCTTTACAAGGCCCTGTGCGGTCAGCGCATCCAGCTGCTGCAAAGCAGCATCTGTGCGCTCGTCCTCGGTCATCTGTGCATAGTCGCTGCCTCCGGTCAGTGCGGTCACAGCGGCATCTGCCTGCTGCATCTCGCGCACATCTGTGGCCGAAAGGCTCTGCTGCACAGCCGCCTGTTCTTCCGGCTGCTGTGCAAAAGCCGCTGTGGGCAGCGCTGTGAGCGCGAAAACCAGAGCGCACAGTGCACACCCAAAACGGCGGAGCATATCGTGTTCCATTCCCATTTCCTCCGGGCATATCTGCCGCCCAATGCGGCACGCCGCCCTTTTCCAGCAGGCATCTTCCTGCCATTTTCTTTGCGCGGCAGGCGCTCTGCAAAGGAGCTTTCTGCTGCACCTTCATTGTAGATGGTGCGGTCTGCTTTGTCAAGCATTCGTGTGGATTTTGCAAAGCTGTCACACCCGGTGGATTGCAAACGGTGTGCAGGCTGTGTATAATAGGATAAACTGGGTTGGTATTGCCCGCTGCAGCGGCAAAACCCGGTGTGCATCCGGGAACGAAAGGTGGTGCTTTCTTGGAAAGCATTCGACAATATTTTAAACGAACCGATAAGATCTATCTTCTGCTGTGCATCTTCAGCAGCACCATGGCGGTGGTGGCTCTGGCCTCCTGGGCCGCAAAGCAGGGCAATGGCTTTGCCACGGACGAGATCACTGGTGCCATTACCGGCATCGGCGATTACCGCCGCGCGCTGGTGCAGGCGGCAGCCGCCGGGCTTGGCATCGTGATCGCACTGCTGCTCTCCTGCATCGACTACCGCAGCCTTGTCAAGGTGTGGCCGGTGCATGTAGCCCTGACATGGGGTCTGGTGCTGCCCACGCTGTTCATCCGCAATGTGGCCATCGGCCCGCTGACCATCGGCTTCAACGCCGGTGACACCGACAACTACTCCTGGTACAAGCTGGGCGGCTTTACCTTCCAGCCCACGGAGCTGGCAAAGATCAGCTTTATCCTTACCTTTGCCATGCACCTGAACAATGTGCGCAGCCGCATCAACGAGCCAAAGGAGCTGGCAAAGCTTCTGCTGCATCTGGCCGCGCCCATCCTCATTATCCACATTCAGGGCGACGACGGCACCGCCATCATCTACGCCATCATCGGCTGCTGCATGATGTTTGCAGCGGGCCTGAGCTGGAAGTATATCATCGGTGCCATCTCGGCGGCAGCTGTGGCCGTGGCGGCGGCGTTTGCCTTTTTCAGCGATAAGATCGGCAAGGGCTACCAGTGGTACCGCATTCTGGCCGTTATCGACCCGGAGAATACCACCGGCTGGGCACCCAACGAAGCCACCTGGAAAAACATCATCTATCAGCAGCAGCGCGGCGAGATCGCCATCGGCTCCGGCGGCATCTTCGGCAACGGCCTGTTCAGCGGCCGGTACTACAGCGTGCCCAATGCCCACAACGACTTTATTCTCAGCTGGATGGGCAATGCCATTGGCTTTGTGGGCCTGTGCATCGTGCTGGGGGCACTGCTGGCACTGGTGATCAAGACCTTTGCCACCGGTGCGCGCAGCGAGGACCTGCTGGGCAGCTACATCTGCGCCGGCATCGGCGGTGCTTTGATGGCGCAGATCGCCGTGAACGTGGGCATGAATCTGCGTCTGCTGCCGGTCATCGGTGTCACCTTGCCCTTCTATTCTGCGGGCGGCAGCTCGGTGCTGATGCTGTATATCTGTGTTGGATTAGTTCTTTCCGTATATATGCACAATACAAAGAGCCTGTTCGGGTAAAGTGCAGCTTACCCCCCCCCCCTGTATTTTCCACATTTGCCGTTATATCAGTTGAAATCTCCGCATCCTGCTTGCAATCCACTGGGATGCATGATATTATAATAAAAATGTGCAGTTTTGCTGCTCAATATGGTGCAAGAAGCTGCATGGAGAGAGATTGGGGACTCTCCCCTACTTTTATAGTATCAACCGGAAAATGGAGTGAAACGAATCATGACATCCACAACAACTGCGCCAGAGGCGGAATACTGGCTGCAGACCGGTTGGATGGAGGAACCTGGCGCGGAGTTTGGCATCCGCAAACCAGTCACCATCGACCGCAAAACAAACCTGTACGAGCACCGTGCCTACTGGTGTGTGCGCCGCGCACAGGATATCTTCTTTTCTCTGCTGGCGCTGGTGGTGCTTTCGCCGCTGCTGCTCATCACCAGCCTTATGATCTGGCTTGACAGCCCGGGTTCAAGCCCCATCTTCAGCCAGTGGCGGGTGGGCCGCAATGGCAAGCTGTTCCGGCTGTACAAGTTTCGTTCCATGTGCCCGAACGCCGAGAGCAAGCTCAACGATCTGCTGAAGGACAACGAGATGGACGGCCCGGTGTTCAAGATGAAGGATGACCCGCGCATCACCCGTGTGGGCCATTTCATCCGCAAGACCAGCATCGACGAGCTGCCGCAGCTGGTGAACATCCTCAAGGGCGATATGAGCATTGTAGGCCCGCGCCCGGCGCTGCCCCGCGAGGTAGCCCAGTACACGCCCTATGAATGGCAGCGGCTGTATGTGACACCCGGCCTTTCCTGCTACTGGCAGATCGCGCCGCACCGCAACCAGCTGAGCTTTGACGAATGGATGGCACTGGATGTGAAGTACGTCAAGGAGCGCAGCTTTCTGGTGGACTGGCGCATCATCTTCCGCACCTTCCGTGCGGTGCTGTTCGGCCACGGAGAATAACATCGTATCGCAAAAAATCCCCGCTGTGCAGCTGCACAGCGGGGATTTTGTTGTTTGTGGGGGACGATAAACTCCTTCCGTCATCGCTGATGCGATGCCACCTCCCTCTCAGAGGGAGGCTTTGGCGTTGCAATAAGACGGAAACGGCTCCTCCTCCGGGGGAGCTGGCAAACCCGCAAGGGTTTGACTGAGGGAGTTTTTACTTCAGCACAGCGCCCAGATTTGCACTGGTGACCATGCGTGCGTAGCGGCTCAGCCAGCCGGTCTTAATGTTGGGTTCGGGAGCAACATACTTTGCCTTGCGCTGGGCCAGAACTTCATCGCTGACCTCCAGCGTGATGGAGGCATTGGGGATATCAATGTTGATGGTATCTCCCTCCTCGATCAGGCCGATGGGGCCGCCGGAAGCAGCCTCCGGGCTCACATGGCCGATGGCTGCGCCGCGGCTCGCGCCGGAGAAGCGGCCATCGGTGATGAGGGCCACGGTCTTGTCCAGCTTCATGCCGGCCAGAGCGGAGGTGGGGTTCAGCATCTCACGCATACCGGGGCCACCCTTGGGGCCTTCGTAGCGGATGACCACCACATCGCCCGGGACGATCTTGCCCGCATAGATGGCGGCAATGGCCTCGTCCTCGCTGTTGAACACGCGGGCCGGGCCGGAATGCTGCTGCATCTCGGGGGCCACGGCGCTGCGCTTGACCACACAGCCGTCTGGTGCAATGTTGCCCCACAGGATCTGCAGACCACCGGTCTGGGAATAGGGGTTGTCGATGGGACGGATGGCCTTGTCGTTCAGGATGTGTGCGCCCTTGATGTTCTCGCCCAGCGTCTTGCCGGTAACGGTGGGCACATCCAGATCCAGTAGGCCCTTCTTGGCCAGCTCTGCCTGCACGGCGGGGATGCCGCCTGCGGCGTAGAGATCCGGCATGTGGGTGGGGCCGGCCGGTGCCAGATGGCACAGGTTCGGGGTCTTGGCGCTGATCTCATTGAACAGCTTCAGGTCGATGGGCACACCGGCCTCATAGGCGATGGCCAGCAGGTGCAGCACGGTGTTGGTGGAGCAGCCCAGCGCCATATCGCAGGTAAGAGCGTTGCGGATGGAGCGCTCGTTGATGATCTGGCGTGCGGTGATGCCCTTGCGCACCATTTCCATAATGGCCATACCGGCGTGCTTTGCCAGCTGCAGACGCTTGGAGTAGACGGCAGGAATGGTACCGTTGCCGGGCAGTGCGATGCCGATGGCCTCGCACAGGCAGTTCATGCTGTTGGCGGTGTACATGCCGGAGCAGCTGCCGCAGCTGGGGCAGCAGTTGCAGGTGCAGTCTTCCAGCTGATCCTCGGTAATCATACCGGCCTTGTAGGCACCCACAGCCTCGAACATCTTGGAAAGGCTGACCTCTTCGCCGCCGTAGGTACCGGCCAGCATGGGGCCGCCGGAGCAGACCACAGCGGGCACATCCATGCGCACCGCTGCCATCACCATGCCGGGCACGATCTTATCGCAGTTGGGCACCAGCACCAGACCGTCCAGCTGGTGGGCCATGAGCATGGTCTCCACGCTGTCGCAGATCAGCTCACGGGATGCAAGGCTGTACTTCATGCCCACATGGCCCATGGCGATGCCGTCGCACACGCCAATGGCGGGGATCAGGATGGGCGTGCCGCCTGCCATCTCAACGCCGGCCTTTACGGCATCGGCGATCTTGTCCAGATTCATATGGCCGGGCACGATCTCGCTGTATGCGGAAACCACGCCGATCAGCGGGCGCTCCAGCTCTTCCTTGGTGTAGCCCAGTGCGTAGAACAGGCTTCGGTTCGGGGCGCGCTCCGAGCCCTTGGTCACATTGTCGCTTCTCATTTCAAATCCTCTTTTCTGACGATAAAAACGCCTTCTCGGTCAAGCGGCTCGCCCTCTCCGTCACGCCTTACGGCGTGCCACCTGTTCCCCACTTTGTCACCTGCGGTGACATTTCTCCCCGATGCGGGGAGAATCTTTCCCAAAGTGGGAGGCTTTGGCATTGCGGATAAGTTTCCCGTTCTGCCAAGGGCTCTCCCTTTGGGAGAGCTGTCGAGCGAATGCGAGACTGAGAGGGCGAGGATGTCAAACTTTTACTTCTTCAGCCAGCTCATCATGCTGCGCAGCTCTGCGCCGACCTTCTCGATGGGCAGCTCTGCTTCCATGCGGCGCTTTGCCAGGAAGTGCACCTTGCGGCCGCCATTGGGGCTCATCTCGGTCAGGAACTCGGAAGCGAAGGTGCCGTCCTGGATCTCGGTCAGGACCTTCTTCATCTCCTTGCGGGTCTCGGCAGTGATCAGGCGCTTTCCGGTGCGGTAGTCGCCGTACTCAGCGGTGTTGGAGATGGAGTAACGCATCTTGGAGAAGCCGCCCTCGTTGATCAGGTCAACGATCAGCTTCATCTCGTGGCAGGTCTCAAAGTATGCCATCTCGGGCTCGTAGCCAGCTTCCACCAGCGTATCGAAACCGGCGTGGATCAGCTCGGAAACGCCGCCGCACAGCACTGCCTGCTCGCCGAACAGGTCGGTCTCGGTCTCCTCCTTGAAGGTGGTCTGCAGGATGCCTGCACGGCCAGCGCCGATGCCGGAAGCGTATGCCAGAGCAATATCTTTAGCCTTGCCGGTGTAGTCCTGCTCCACGCAGATCAGAGAGGGGCAGCCCTCACCCTCGGTGTACAGGCGGCGGACGATGTGGCCGGGGCCCTTGGGAGCGATCATGATAACGTCAACGTTCTTAGGAGCGGTGATGGTCTTGAAGTGGATGTTGAAACCGTGTGCAAAAGCCAGTGCCTTGCCCTCGGTCATGTAGGGAGCCACCTGCTTGTTATAGATGTCAGCGCACAGCTCATCGGGCACCAGCATCATGACAACGTCGCCGGCCTTGGCAGCTTCTTCCACTTCCATGACCTTGAAGTTCTCGTGAGTTGCTGCGAACTCAGAAGCCTTCTCCCAGTGAGCAGAGCCCTTGCGCAGGCCGACGACGACGTTTACGCCGCTCTCGGCCAGGTTCTCAGAATGTGCGTGGCCCTGACTGCCGAAGCCGATGACAGCGACGGTCTTGCCGTCCAGCACGCCGAGGTTGCAGTCGGAATCGTAGTATTTCTTGATAGCCATGGTAGTTGTTCTCCTTTTTGTTTTGTGTTTATTCAGTGGCTGATTGTAAACGATCTTATATTTTCGCTCACTGTGGAGCGGAAAAGCTCAGGTCCGTTCCGGGCAGTGGGTCCCCGGCAGAGGCAGCTGTGCTTCGCGCACCTCCTGCGGAGGCTTCTGCATATGCTGATGCATCCCGCCGCGCTCCAGTGCGGTAACACCGGTGCGGCACTGCTCCAAAATTTTGTAATCTGTAAACATTTTCAGGAAGGCATCGATCTTATCCGGCTTGCCGATCAGCTCGAACACCATGCTGTCCGGCGAAAGGTCGATGATCTTGGCCTTGTAGATACTGGCGATCTCCCGCAGCTCGCTGCGGTTGTGCACATCGGACGCTACCTTCAGCAGCAGCAGTTCCCGTTCCAGAGATTTTTCGCCGTCCAGCACGAACACCTGACGGGTAACTTCCAGCCGTTCGGTCTGCAGGATCAGCTGCTTGAGGGCCTTGTCATCGCTGGTAATGGTCACGGTGATGCGGCTGACTGCCGGGTCGTTGGTGGCCGAGACCGTCAGGCTGTCGATGTTGAAGCCGCGGCGGCAGAACAGGTTGGACACACGGGCCAGAACACCGCTCTGGTTGTCCACCAGCAGGCTGATGACCCTGCGCTTGTTGGATTCCATATTGCTGTGCCCTCCTTATTCCATGATGATATCGTTGATGTCGCCGCCGCCGGGGATCATGGGCAGCACCTTTTCGTCCTTATCGATGATGCACTCGATCCAGGTAGGGCCTTTCTGCTTCATCGCATCCGCAAAAGCAGCCTGAAACTCCGGCAGGTTTCTGCAGCGGTAGCCTTTCAGGCCAAAGCCCTCGGCCAGCTTGACGAAGTCCGTCTTGCGGTGGGGGTCGGTCTGGCTGTAGCGTTTTTCGTAGAAGGTGGTCTGCCACTGGCGCACCATGCCCAGCACCGAGTTGTTGAAGATCACGGTGACGATGGGCAGCTCATAGCTCACGGCGGTGCAGGCCTCGTTCAGGTTCATGTGGAAGGAGCCGTCGCCGGTAAACATGACCACCCGCTGGTCGCGGCCCAGAGCCATCTGTGCGCCAATGGCGGCACCGTAGCCAAAGCCCATGGTACCCAGACCGCCGCTGGTGATAAAGCCGCGGCTCTTGGCGTGGCGCAGGTATTGTGCCGCCCACATCTGGTGCTGGCCCACATCGGTCACATACACGGCTTCGGGGCCGCACTGGTTGCACACCTCGCCGATCACCTGATGGGGCATCAGGCGGGTGGGGTCGGACACCGGGTGGTAATCCTGTGCCTGCCACTCATGGATCATCTTCATCCAGTCGGGATGCTTCTTTTCCTCGATCTGCGGCAGCATGGCGTTCAGCACGTAAGCGGCATCGCCTACGATGGAAAGATCGACCTCCACATTCTTGCCCAGCTCACTGGGGTCGATGTCGATCTGGATGATGGTGGCATTCTTTGCAAAGGTCTTGGGATTCAGCGCCACACGGTCCGAAAAGCGGGTACCCACCGCGATCAGCACGTCGCAGTCGGCCACAGCGCGGTTGGAGGTGTAGCAGCCGTGCATACCCACCATGCCAATGTTCATCGGGTCGCCGTAGGGCACAACGCCTGCGGCCATCAGGGTGTAGGTGGCCGGGATCTCTGCCTTGTGCAGCAGATCCCGCAGCGGCTGGCAGGAGGCTGCGCTGCGCACGCCGCCGCCAAAGTAGACCAGCGGTCGCTGGGCCGCATTGATAAGATCCGCTGCCCACTTGACCTGCTCCGCGTTGAAGGTGGTCACGGTGCGGATGGGCTCCGGCTTTTTGGGGGTGAACTCGCATACCGCCGCCGTCACGTCCTTGGGGATATCCACCAGCACCGGGCCCTTGCGGCCGCTCTGTGCAATACGGAAGGCAGAGCGCATGGTATCGGCCAGCTCTTCCACACGGCGCACCGTGAAGTTGTGCTTGGTAATGGGCATCGTGATGCCCTCAATGTAGGCTTCCTGAAAGCCGTCCTTACCAAGGCCCGCCGTGGCTACGTTGCCGGTGAAGGCCACCATGGGCACCGAGTCCATGTAAGCGGTGGCAATGCCGGTGACCAGATTGGTGGCACCCGGGCCGCTGGTGGCCAGCACCACACCGGTGCGGCCGGTGGCACGGGCATAACCGTCTGCCGCGTGGGCCGCGCCCTGTTCATGTGCCGTCAGCACATGGGTGATGCGGTCCGAATTTTTGTACAGCTCATCGTAAAGGTTCAGCACTGCGCCGCCGGGATAGCCAAAAAGGGTGTCCACGCCCTGCTCGCAGAGGACCTCCACAAAAATCTGAGAACCATTCAACTGCATGGTGAGTTTCTCCTGTTTTCCTAACCTTTTTCCACTTTTTACACGTTCCCGGGGAGCTTCTTTTTAAAAGAAAAGGCCTTTGTCCCCTGTTAAACCAAGAGACAAAGACCTTGTGATCATCAAGCTCTCTGCGGTACCACTCTCGTTGGCGTGCTGTGCACACCCTCTCACGGGCTTCCAACAAAGCCCTGCACGGTAACGGCTGCAACCGGCGCTGCTTACAAGGGTTTTGCACCCGTTGGGCAGGCTGCTCCGGGACGATTTTCCGCACGAAGCACTGACTGCCTTGCACCAGACGGCAGCTCTCTGAACAGTGGGGATCGTGTGGTACTTTTTCCCATCTGCGCATTTGTTGATGTAAATTATACTATAAATCGGCCTTTTGTCAATCGACAATTTGTAACCTGAATCACCCCAAACATGAAGTTAATTGAACACCTCTTGCGCCATGGCAGAATGCGCTGTATACTTCTGATATGCGCGCCCGCGCGTTTAATTTAAGACCAACCAGAGGACAGGAATATGAAATTGAGAGAATGGAATGCCCGGCTGCACGGGCTTGTTGTTTTCCGCAGCCTGCTGGACGACCCCGTTGTGGCAAGGCTTGTGGACCTGACCGACCGCATGGAAGCCGGTGCGCCCGGCTATGGCCCGGTGTGCGACGCTGCGGCCCAATTTGAAGCCGCACTGTTCGAGCACACCACCAACTGGGGCAGCTACCTCAGCGCCGCTGTGCTGGAAGCCGAGACCGTCTGCGTACGTCAGGCTGCATCGGGCACCCTTGCCCCTGCACTGCAGACCGCGCTGGACAGTGAACTGGCTTTTCTGCAGGCTCTGTGCGGCCTGACGCTGGACGAGCTGCTGGCCGCTGCCGGTTCTGCCACAGGGCAGGCGCAGGAGCTGGCTTTCCTGCCCCGGTGGGAGACCTCCAGCATCGACCTGCCTGCCGCCTACGCCCAGCGCATGAGCGAGGTGGGAAAAAAGGGCTATGGCATGTTTGCCAAGCACCATGTGTTCACGGTGGAGAACGGCCAGCTGGTGCCGGTGAAATACCCGGACCCTCAGCGCCTTTCCGAGCTGCCCGGCTACGAGAAGGAGCGCGAAAAGGTCATTGCCAACACAAAGGCCCTGCTGGCCGGGATGCCCGCCAACAATGTGCTGCTGTACGGCGATGCAGGCACCGGCAAGTCCAGTGCGGTGAAGGCCATTGCCAATGAGTTTGCACCTGAAGGCCTGCGGCTGGTGGAAGTGAAGAAGAACCAGCTCTACCAGATCCCGGATCTGATGGACAAGCTGGCCGCGAACCCGCTCAAATTCATCCTGTTCATCGACGACCTGAGCTTTACCGCCAACGACGACAACTTTGCCGCCCTGAAGGCCATTCTGGAGGGCAGCGTGGGCGGCAGAGCCAAAAACATTGCGGTATACGCCACCTCCAACCGCCGCCACCTTATTAAAGAAACACTGACCGACCGCACCGGCGACGACATCCACGAAGCCGATACCCGGCAGGAGCTGATGAGCCTTTCCGCCCGATTCGGCCTGACGGTCACTTTCCAGCGGCCGGAGAAGGCCCGGTTTGAGACCATTCTGGCCGAACTGGCAAAGCAGCACGGCATCGACATGCCGATGGATCAGCTGCTGGTCAAAGCCGAAGCCTTTGCCATCCGCGCCGGCGGCCGCAGCCCCCGCGTGGCAAAGCAGTTTATTGAGCAGTGCGAGGCGGGCGTGCAGAAGTAATTAGTTTGTCTTTATTTTAACATCAAAGTCTCTGACAAATCTTTCACAAAATTCCGAGAAGTCGTGAATTTTTTCACCTTCTCGGCATTCTTTGTCTATTTTTTATTTATCGGTAAAAAGCCTTGCATTCTATTGAAATTCAGGCTATAATATGGCCAACATCAGCCAATTGATATATCAACTGAGCACTTCTGGAGGGCAACTATGGGCTTTTTAACGGGTAAGACCGCTATCATCACCGGCGCAGGCCGCGCCGTACTTTCCGATGGCAGCTGCGGCTCCATCGGCTATGGCATTGCCACCGCCTTTGCAAAAGAGGGCGCAAATCTGGTCATCACTGGCCGCAATGTGAAAAAACTGGAAGAGGCAAAAAACGAGCTGGAAGCCAAGTATGGCATCCGCGTTCTGCCGGTGCAGGCAGATGTGTGTGCAGGCACCGACAACGAAGCCACCGTGCAAAATGTCGTCAATCAGGCTGTGGATATCTTTGGTGGCATTCAAGTGCTGGTGAACAACGCACAGGCATCCGCTTCCGGCGTGCCGCTGGCAGAGCACACCACCGAGCAGTTTGATCTTGCCCTTTATTCCGGCCTGTACGCTGCATTTTACTATATGAAGGCCTGCTATCCCTATCTGGCCAAGTCCAAGGGCAGCGTGATCAACTTTGCATCCGGTGCAGGCTTATTTGGCAACTTTGGCCAGTGCGCCTACGCTGCCGCCAAGGAGGGCATCCGCGGCCTGTCCCGCGTGGCCGCTACTGAGTGGGGCAAGGATGGCATCAATGTCAACGTGATCTGCCCGCTGGCCTGGACCGCCAAGCTGGAGCAGTTCCAGCAGGCATACCCAGATGCGTTCAAAGCCAACGTCAAGATGCCGCCCATGGGCCACTACGCCAACCCCGAGACCGAGATCGGCCGGGTATGCGTGCAGCTGGCCATGCCGGACTTCAAGTATCTGTCCGGCGAGACCCTCACGCTGGAGGGCGGCATGGGTCTGCGCCCGTAATTGCTGTTCTCATTCTTCCTCATACATGCAAAAGGGGCTGTGCCGCTGGCACAGCCCCTTTTGTGTTTAGGCCTGATTATTCGCGCACGGCGATGCACTCGATCTCCAGCTTTGCGCCCTTGGGGATGGCGGCCACCTGCACGCAGCTGCGGGCAGGGAACGGCTCAGCAAAGGCCTTGGCATACACGGCATTCACAGCGGCAAAATCGTTGATATCGGCCAGAAAAATGACAGTCTTGACCACATTTGCCATGGAAAGGCCAGCCTCGGCCAGAATGGCCCTGAGGTTTGCAAGGCTCTGTGCAGCCTGCTCTTCAACCGTATCGGCCATCTTGCCGGTAGCAGGGTCTACCGGGATCTGGCCGGAAACAAACACCATATTGCCCAGATCGATCGCCTGGCTGTAAGGGCCGATGGCTGCGGGTGCGTTGGAAGTGGAAACAACTTTCATGATAAAACGATCCTTTCTTTTTTTCTTCTATTATACTCTTTCGCTCACAAGCTGGAAACCCTCTTTTGCAAGCTCTGCACGGATCTGCTCGATCTGCTCGGCATCGCGGGTCTCAAGGGTGAGCTTGAGGAAGCAGCTGGAAATGGGCATATTGGGATCGGAGCCATCGTGCTGCACCGACACCACATTGCTGCCGCAGCGGGACACGATCTCGGCCACCTTCTTGAGCTGGCCGGGCTTGTCCTCCAGCGCAATGGTCATGTTCGCCTTGCGGCCGCTCATGACCAGACCACGGGTGATCACGCGGTTGAGGATGTTCACATCGATGTTGCCGCCGGAGACGACGCAGGCCACCTTTTTGCCCTCGACCGGCAGCTTGTGGAACAGCACTGCAGCCACCGGCACGGCTCCGGCACCCTCGGCAACCAGCTTCTGGTTCTCCATCAGCGAGAGGATGGCGGCAGCGGTCTCATCCTCGCTCACGGTCACGATGTCGTCCACATACTGCTCACAGATCTGGTAGGTCAGCTCACCGGGAGTCTTGACCTGAATGCCGTCTGCAAAGGTAGAAACGGCTTTCAGGGTCTGGTACTTATGCTCGTGCAGGCTGCGGTACATGCTGGGTGCACCCTCGGCCTGTACGCCATAGACCTTCACCTCCGGGCGCAGACTCTTGATGGCAAAGGCCACGCCGGAGATCAGGCCGCCGCCGCCCACCGGCACAACGACCGCATCCACATCCGGCAGCTGATCCAGAATTTCCAGACCAATGGTTCCCTGCCCCGCGATGACCTGCTCATCGTCATAGGGGTGGATAAAGGTCATGCCGGTTTCTTCCTGCAGCTCCACAGCCTTGTCGTGGGCATCATCGTAGGTGCCGGGCACCAGACACACCTCTGCGCCCAGATTCTTGGTATTCTCCACCTTCATGATGGGGGCACCGTCCGGCATACAGACGATGCTCTTGATGCCGCGGCGGGTAGCAGCCAGCGCCACGCCCTGTGCGTGGTTGCCGGCAGAGCAGGCGATCACGCCCTTGGCGCTCTCCTCCTCGGAAAGCTGGCTGATCTTATAGTAAGCACCGCGCACCTTAAAGCTGCCGGTGGCCTGCAGGTTTTCGGTTTTCAGGTACAGCTGGCAGTCCTTGGAGAGTTTGGGTGCCTCGATGAGGTCGGTCTTGCGGGCAACATCCTTGAGCACAAAGGCTGCATGGTAGATCTTATCCAGAGTCAGCATGGTTTTCTCCCTCTATTTTTATCGTTCCCTGCTCTGCGGCTTTTCCGCCCTCAGAGCCTTTATTTCTGGCTTATTATGCATGTTTCTCAGTATAGGTTAGCAAAGTTGATTTGTCAAATGAATTTCCTTCACACCTGAAACCGAAAAAAAGAACTGCCGCAGGCATACCGCCCACAGCAGTTCTCCGTGTTTTTGTGTTTTTAACGGCCGCGGCCACCGCCGCCGCCGTGGCTGCCGCCGCCGCCCATTCCACCGAAGGAGCCGCCACCGAAGCTGCCGCCGCCGAACGAGCCGCCACCGAAGGACCCGCCGCCAAAGCTGCCGCCCATGGGAGGACGGGGCGGACGGCGGTTATTGTTCCGGGGTGGGCGGGGCCGGTCATTGCGGGGGCCGGGGCCATAGCCCGGGCCGTATCCGGGACCGAAGCCGGGGCCCGGAGGAGGCGGCGGGCCGGGACGGTGCCGACGGGCCGAACCTGCCATGTAGCCCCATGCGAAGGGACCCCAATTCCAGCCTGCTGCGTGGCCGATGGGTGCAATGAACACCCGGAACACGAACAGTACGATGATCAGCATCACCATCAGGGACATGAACAGGATCACGATACCCAGAACGACATCCTCAAAAGTGGTGGGGCCGTCGTCCGGCTGGGCATAGCTGCCATTATTGCCCGAAAGGCTCACACCGTAGATATCCGCAATGGTGCTGGCCACATTGTTGGCACAGGTGATTACTGCATCGCTGTAATCGCGGTTAACAAAATCACCTTCCATGGTCTGAGCGAGGGCGCTGGCCTGACTTTCCAGCGTGGTGTTGCGGAAGCCGTCGCCGTAGGTCACGTAGTAATCGCCATCCTCGTAGATGGGCGACTCCATCACCAGCAGGATCAGCACACCGTTGTTCTCGGAAGCCGAGCCGATGCCCCAGGCGTTGAAGGCCTGTGTTGCATAATCCTCAGTGGAATAATTACCCGTATAATCTACAGTCAGTACGCCGATCCGTGCTCCGTTGCAGCTGGACTGCAGCTGGTTGTTCAGATCAACGATGGTCTGGGTAGTGCTGTCGCTCAGGATGTTGGCATCATCCACCACACATTCGTCTTTGGGCAGGTCCGGCAGGCTGGCGGCGGCAAGGGCCGCCGGGCACAGGACTGCCGCGCCCACCACAAGGGCCAGCACCAGAGCGCTCACGCGTTTTGCAAAATTTTTCATGCGAAGGGTTCAACCTCCTTTACACCGGCAATGGCTCCCAGCACGCTGGCTGGGAAGCCGCCGGTCTCTTTCTGGTAGTCGTAAACGGCATCGTTGTATTTCAGGGTGCCGATGATGGTAGCCGCGCTGTTGAACTGGCCGTACTGGCCCTGCACTGCACCCATCTTCATGGGGTCTGCGGCCTGCTCCTGCAGCTTTGCGTAGAGCTGATCGATCCGCGACCCCAGCACCTCGTTGGCCTGATACAGCGCATGCATCGTGCTGCCCTGATAATAGGGCAGCGAGGTGGGTGCCTGACTTCTGCCGCCGTTCTGCACGGCTTCCAGACAGGCGGTAAAATCGCTCAGCGCGCTCTGTGCGGCCTGCACCTCGGCATTGTCCGCTCCCAGCGTGCTGCCGGCGGTGGTGATGATGTTTGCCGCCGTGTTCATGCGGGTGGTCAGCTCCTCGTTGAGGTTATAGCCGTTGTCTGCCGCCACACCCACCGTGTACCATTTGCGGACTTCGTTGTATCGGCTGCGCAGCTTGGCGCTGCCAAAGCCCAAAAAGGCCGCCAGCATCACCACCACGCTCAGCGCCAGTGCAGCTGCGCGGGTGGAAAGGGCTGCGGGCAGCTTTGCTTCCAGCCCTGCCAGCTTCTGCTGCAGAGGTGTCAGCGGCACGGCCTGCTCCGGCTGCTTTTGTTCGCGGTAGCTGCCCGCGTCAAAACCGCCGGAAGTGCTGTTCTGTTTTTGCGAAAAATCTGCGTTTGCCATCTCAGCTCCGGATCTCCATCATTTTTGCTTTCAGTTCGTCCTCGATGCGGTTCAGCTCCTGCTCGGCGGCAGCGCGCTTTGCGCGGCCCTCGCTCTGGATCTTGTTCAGCTCGTCCAGCGTCTCGATCAGGCTCTTATTGGTCTGCTGCAGGGTCTCGATATCCACCACACCGCGCTGAGATTCCTTTGCGGTCTCGATGGTACCCATCTTCAGGGCCTCGGCGTTCTTCTTGAGCAGGTCGTTGGTCATGTCGGTCACGGCACGCTCGGCCTGCATGGCCTGCTGGCTGTGGGCCAGACCCAGTGCCAGCACCATCTGGTTCTTCCACAGGGGGATGGTGTTGACGATGGTGGACTGGATCTTCTCTGCCATCATGGTGTCGTTGTTCTGCAGCAGGCGGATCTGCGGCCCCATCTGCAGGCTGATGTTGCGGGTCAGCTCCAGATCATAGAGCTTCTTCTCAAAGCGTTCGCACTGGTCGGCCAGATCACGAGCCGCCTGTGCATCCTCCGGCAGGCCGGAAGCCTTGGCCTTATCTATGGCCTGCTGCAGCTCGTTTGCGCGCACATCGGCCAGCTTCTTTTTGCCGGCAAGGATATACATGCTCAGCTCCTTGAAGTAGGCCATGTTCAGCTCGTACATCTTATCCAGCATGGCGATGTCCTTGAGCAGCTGCACCTGATGGCCCTCCAGCATGGACTGGATCTTTTCCACGTTGGTCTCGGCCTTGTTGTACTTCATCTTCATGGCATCCAGCTGGTCGCCCTTCTTCTTGAAGAAGCCCAAAATGCCCTTTTTCTCTTCCTCGCCTGCATCAAAGCTCTTCAGCTCACCGATCAGGCTGGTGATCATATCGCCCACTTCGCCCAGATCCTTGGTGGCCACCTTGGAAAGGGCGGCCTCGGAGAAATCGCCGATCTTCTTCTGACAGGCGGAGCCGTACTGCAGCACCTGCTGGCTGTTGGTAATATCGATCTTTTCAGCAAACTGATCCACCATGGCCTGTTCTTCCGGGGTCAGGTTCACCTGCGGCTGTTCCGGTGCGGCAGCTTCCTGCTGGGCGGGTGCCGCCTTTTCCTCTTCTGCCGGGGTGGGGTCCAGCGTCAGGGTGGGTACTGCGGGTGCATCGAGGTCAAAGTTGAATGTATTATCAGCCATAAGAGATTCCTTCCTTTCCAAATACCGTTTACCTTTTTTCTTAGCTCAGGCCCTGCCCTTTGAGCATGTTCTGCAGCACCGTGATATCTGCCGAAAGGTCCATGCTCTCGGCGGCGTACAGGGCATCCAGCTGGTTTTCAAACGCCGTGGCAATGGAAGCAGCATTGTGCTCCACCTCGGTACGGATGGCTGCGGCATTCTCGCCGCGCACGCCCTGCTTTGCCAGCTTTGCATATTGCTGCAGAACGTTCACCGCATCCGGCAGGTAGTAGTTTGCGAACCTGCGCACCTGCTTTGCCTTTTCCGGGTTTGCTTCCACCGCTTCCACAATGGAGCGGCCCGCCTTTTCCATGCGGGTCATGGCGGCAGAGAGCTGCGGGTCCGGCAGCTGCTCGTTGAGGCTGTGCAGGGTATCCAGTTTCTGCTGGATGTCGGTCAGCATCGCGTCCACATCCTCCACACCGGTGTGGAAAGGCACTTCGTGCTCCACCACCCGGGGCGGGCAGACCTTCTGTGCCGCACCAAAGGCCACAAATGCACCGCCCAGCGCCGCCAGAAGCGCCCACAGCTTATACACCGGCAGTACCGCGCACAATACCAAAAAGACCAGTGCCATTGCATAAAATGGCAGAACGCTGGGCTTTCTGGTGCGGATGATCTTGCTCATGTTTCTTCTCCTTGTCCGGGGCATTGCCCCTTATGTTATCCATAATACCGCACCCCGCGAAAAACGCAAGGCTTTCACGGATAATTTACAACCTTGCCATCATTTGTTGATCCACGGCAAGAGAGCCGCGCCCCAGATTTCGCGCAGCTTTTCCGGGCGGCAGGCAGCGTTTGCCGGGCTGGTGCTGGGCAGCTTTACCGCTGCAATGCCGGACACCGGCTGCAGATACTTTGTATAGATCCGGTATGCGGTGGCTCCGTTGCAGAATACTGCTTCGATGGGTGCCTTTGCCAGCAGAGCGGCAATATCATTCGGCACTGCATCCTTGATGGAAGCGTCCGCTGCGCCGGTGATGGTGCAGCGTTCCAGCGTGTCCCAAAGGGCCAGCCCATGGCGCAGGATGATCTGCTTTTTGGCTTCAATGTCCTCACGGGCAGGCACCGGCTCACCGGTCAGCGCGGCCAGCACGGGCCAGAAGCGGTTCTGCGGGTGGCCGTAGTAAAAGGCCATCTCCCGGCTTTTGGGGCTGGGCCATGTGCCAAGGATCAGCGCCCGGCTGTGTTCGTTATACACCGGTTCAAAGCTCATTGTCCGCCTGCACTTTCAATTTTATCCCAAGGCGAGCCAAGGTCGCGGCCGGACGGCTCTGCTCTGGGGCCGTCGAACCACAGCTCATCGATCAGGTCGGCAAGGCCGTCCTCCCGCACATCGCCAATGATGCGGTCGGCGGCAGCCTTTGCGTCCGGCGTGCCGTTTGCCATGCAGCAGCCAAGGCCCGCTGCCTTCAGCATGGCCACATCGTTGGCAGAATCGCCTGCCGCCACGGCATCGGCCAGTGTCAGGCCCATCTTTTCGCACAGGTCGGCAAGGCCAACGCCTTTGTCCATTCCACCGCGCACGATGTCGTAGTAGCACAGGCCGTCGGCATTCTGCGCGCCCACCTGCATCCAGTGCAGGCCCAGATGGCCGTACTTGGCGTTGAAGTCCGCCACACGCTCCGGCGGCATGGCCGCAAAGGCCGCGTGGGGCATGTCGATCAGGTGGCGGTCCTGATCTTCACCGTCCACACAGTCCAGCCCGATGCTGTTCATCTGCTGATAGCCCCTGTGCAGATATTCATACTCGCAGTAGGCGTAGCAGGCATCCCTGAAATTGAACTGCAGCGGATAGTTATAATCCTCGCAGAAATCCACCAGCGCATACATTTCCTCTGCAGTGAGCGGGTGCTCGGCCACGATACGGCCCTCGCGGTCCACCACACAGGCACCGTTGCAGGTGATGGCATAATCGAACCGGATGCCGCCCAGCTGCCCTTTGAGGCTGACGCACGGATACGCGCGGCCGGTGCTGAGCACAAATCTGCCGCCTGCGGCCTGCAGCTTTTTGATGGCTTTTACCACCTTCTGACGCGGCTTGCCCTCGCCAAAGGGCACCAGTGTGTTGTCGTAATCGCTTGCCAGAATCTTATATTGCATTCTATTCTCCCCTATGGAACTGAGTTTTGTACCAGTATACCATACTTTTTTAAAATTGGGGTGCATTTGGGCATAAAAATAAGGCTACTGCACAGAATTCCATGCAATAGCCTTATTTTGTTTCACGATGCCGTTTTCTTTGCAGCTTCTTCTCGTGATCACGCAAACACGGCCACGACCACCTGCATTGCCACGCCGAGGAATGCGCCTGCACCCCATGTCAGGCCGGTGATGAACAGGTTCTGCTTCCATGAAGGATTGGTGCGCCACAGCACCGCAAGGCCCACGCCTGCACCGGTGCAAAGGCCCGCCACCAGACCGGAAAAGCGCAGAGCACCCTCCACATACAGCTGGGTCAGCAGCACGCTGGCGGCGCAGTTGGGGATCAGGCCCACCAGCGCAGCCACTACCGGCTGGAAGAAGCCCATGCTGCCCAGAAGGTCTGCAAACACATCTTCGCCCACGCCTTCCACGATCAGGCCGAACACCAGACTGAACGCAAAAATGAACACAAAGATCTCCAGCGTGTGGCGCAGGGCCGCTTTCCAGATGGGGGCGGGCTTGCCCTCTTCGTCGCTGTGCTCCTCGTGACAGTCCACCTCGTCGGCATGGCCGGTGTAGCCGCCGCGCAGCGATTTGGGCAGTACGCCGCGCAGGACAAAATCCAGCGCAAAGCCCACCACAATGGCGTATACCACCTTGATGACCATGAGCACAGCCAGCTTATCCCAGTAGGCCGGCATGGATACCAGCAGCGGGATGGCTTCGTCGCTGGTGGCAAGGTAGACGGCCATCAGGGTGCCCAGCGTGATCACACGGGAGGAGTAGAAGTTGGACGCAATGGCCGAGAAGCCGCACTGCGGCACACAGCCCAGCACCGCGCCCGGAATCGCGCCCCAGCGCCCGCCGCCTGCCAGCAGTGCTTCAATGCGCTCACCGTGGCGGGTCTCGATATACTCGATCAGAAGATAAGCCAAAAACAGGAAGGGCAGCATCTTGGCGGTATCCACCAGAGATTCGCCCAGAACATCCAGAAACAGTTCCATATACGCTCCTAAAAACGACCGTTTGTCACTTCATTTTAGTAAATTGCAAATTGGTTGCATTTTTGAACAGGGATGATTATACACGATATTCTCTCCAATTGCAATACCAAAATGCAAATTAGTTGCAAATTTATTTTTGCAGTATTTTTGAAGCCTGTGCCGCAGCGGTGACACTGCCCATAACAGAAAGGACCCCAGAAAAATCCGCAGACTTTTCCGGGGTTCCGTAAAAACTATTTTAAATATCAGCCCTTCATCGGTACAAAGCCCACAAGGTCTTTTACCACCTCGCCGCCGATAATCAGGCCGGCCACCGAGGGTACAAAGGCATTGGAGCCCGGCACCGAGCGGCGCTGGGTGCACTTGCGCTGGGTGCCCGGAGGGCAGATGCAGTGATACTTGCAGCTGATGGCGTCATCCTCGATGGGGGTCATGGCAGGCTCCTTGGAGTAGACCACCTTCAGGTGCTTGATTTTGCGCTTGCGGCACTCGGTGCGCATCACCTTGGCCAGCGGGCAGACCGAGGTCTTGTAGATATCGGTCACTTCAAAGCGGGTCGGGTCCATCTTGTTGCCTGCGCCCATGGAGCAGATAATGGGAGTGCCCGCCTCCTTGCACTTCATCACAAGGGCCAGCTTGCCGGTGACGGTGTCAATGGCATCCACCACATAGTCGTACTGGGTAAAGTCGAACTGGTCCTGTGTTTCCGGGCCAAAGAAGCACCGGTGGGTGGTCACCCTGATGTCCGGGTCGATGTCGTGGATGCGCTGCGCAGCCACATCTACTTTATATTGCCCTACCGTACTGCGGGTGGCGATGATCTGGCGGTTGAGATTGGTCAGGCAGACTTTATCGTCATCGATCAGATCCAGTGCCCCCACGCCGCTGCGTGCCAGCGCTTCCACCGTATAGCCGCCCACGCCGCCGATGCCGAACACCGCCACGCGGGAATTGTGCAGTTTTTCCATAGCTTCCGCGCCCAGCAGCAACTGCGTGCGGGAATACTGATTTTGCATTTTGTTCTCCTTGTTACTTTTCCACTCTCGTAATGGTGCCGCCGCCCAGCACGGTGTCGCCCTGATACAGCACCACGGCCTGACCGGGCGTAGGGGCGCGCTGGGGCTGGTCAAATTCCAGCCGGAAGCCGCACTCCGCCGGGTAGACGGTGGCGGCCTGCTCCACCTGATGGTACCGGGTGCGGGCTGTGACCCGCAGCGGCCCGGTCAGCTCCGGAATGGCGATCCAGTTCACCTCGTCTGCATACACGATGCGATCGAACAGCATCTCCTCCGGCCCTACCGTGACGGTGTTTGCCTGCATGTCCTTGCCGCAGACGTACACAGGTGCCCCCATGGCAAGGCCCAGCCCCTTGCGCTGGCCGATGGTGTACCGCACCGCGCCGTTGTGGGTGCCCACCACCCTGCCGCTCTCGTCCAGAAAATCACCTGCCGGGTAGTGTTTGCCGGTGAAGTCCTCCATAAAGCGGGCATAGTCGCCATCCGGCACGAAGCAGATGTCCTGACTGTCGTGCTTGCGGGCATTGACAAATTTGTGCTGCTCCGCGATCTCGCGCACCTCAGTCTTGTGCAGGCCGCCCAGCGGCAGACGGATATGCGCCAGCTGCTCCTGAGTGAGGTTGTAGAGCACGTAGCTCTGGTCCTTGCCCTCGTCCAGCCCCTTTTTGAGCAGGAAACGGCCGGTGGCATCGTCCTGCTCCACCCGGGCATAGTGGCCCGTGACCACATACTCCATGCCGTGTGCCCGGGCCCAGTCCAGCAGATGGCGGAACTTCATATATTTATTGCAGTCGATGCAGGGGTTCGGCGTGCCGCCCGCCTCATACACGCGGACGAATTTTTCAATGATCTGTTCCCGGAAGTCGGCCGTGAAATCCAGCACCTCGTACGGGATATCCATGGCATACGCCACCTCTGCCGCGTCCTCGATGTCCTTTTCCGAGCAGCAGGTGTGAAAGCCGGACTGTCCCAGCGTTTCGTTGCGGGTGAGCCGCATGGTGATGCCGGTGCAGTCATAGCCTGCCTGCTGCATGAGCCATGCCGCCACCGAGCTGTCCACGCCGCCGCTCATGGCAATGAGGGCACGCGGCTTTGAATCAGGGATCTGTGTGGTCATAAGTTCTCCTTTGGTGCATTCAACATACTAAAACAGTAGTATAATAGTAACTCTGAAAAAAGAGCTTGTCAAGACGCAGCGAGCTGCCGCACTGCGGCCAGCAGGGCTTTCCGCTCGTTGGGATATTCTTCCCGGATCACACCGTCCAGCAGCGCTTCCAGCACTTTGCGGATGCCCGGCCCCGCCGGGACGCCTGCCGCCATCAGGTCGCGGCCATTCACAGCCAGCTGGCTGACGCGGCAGCATACGCCGTCCGCGTCCAATTGTTCGGCCAATTCGGAAAGTGCAGCAAAATCAGCCGCATGTTCCGGCTGCAGGGCTGTGCCCAGTGCAGCAATGCGCTGCACGGTACACAAGTTATATCTGCCCAGTAGTCGGCGGGCGTAGATATTCAGGGATACCGGCACACCCGGCACGGCTTCCCGCACCAGCACCGCCGCCTCTTCAATCAAGGCGTTGGAGCAGCGCAGGCGCTTGAGGGTGCGGCGGATGCCGTCCTCGCCAAGGCTCAGCAGCAGCGCCGCCAGCCGGATGGGCAGGTTTTCTGCACCCGCCGGGCAGGCATCCACCACCGGCTTTGCCGCCGCCAGTGCCTCCGGTGAAAGCTCGGGCAAAACAACACCGAGTATTTTTTCGTTAAGATATGCCGCAGGGGCGGGTGCGCTCAGCAGTTTTGCAAGCTCTTCCTCGATACGCTCCACCGATACACAGTCCAGATGGGCACACAGCTCCTGTGCTGCCTGCGCCGTGGGCGGGTCGATGGCAAAGCCGAACCGGGCTGCGAACCGGTACAGCCGCAGGATGCGCAGCGCGTCCTCGGTGAACCGCTGGCGGGGCACACCCACCGCCCGTACGATGCCGCTTTGCAGGTCGGCCTGCCCGCCAAAGGGGTCCACAAGACCTTCTATTTCATTGTAGGCCATGGCGTTGATGGTAAGATCCCGCCGGGCCAGATCCTCCCACACATCCGGCACAAAGTGCACCTCGTCCGGGTGGCGGCCATCCGTGTAGGTGCCTTCTGTACGGAAGGTGGTGATCTCGTAAAGGGCACCGCTCTGCTTCACCGTTACCGTGCCGTGCTGCAGGCCGGTGGGGATGCACCGCTGCGCGCCGAACAGCTCCATCACCTGCTGCGGCAGAGCACTGGTGCACAGGTCCCAGTCGTGCGGTGTAAGGCCCAGCAGACTGTCCCGCACGCAGCCGCCCACCACGTAGGCTGCATAGCCCGCCCTGTGCAGGGTGTCCAGCAGCTCTGCCGCACCCTCGTCCATCCGGATGGTCATGGCTGTGCCTCCTCGTACTGCAGGGTGATGCTTTTGCCGTCAAAGCCGCACTCCGCCGCCGGGAAGATGCTCTGTGCCTGCGCGGCATATTCCTCCGGGTCGGTGATCATGGGGGAATAATGGGTCAGCCAAAGCCGCTTTGCTCTCGCCTGCGCAGCAAGGGCCGCGCTCTGCCCAAAGGTGCTGTGCCCCCACTGACGGGCCTGGTCTTCCTGCTCCGGAAGGGCATAGGTGGCATCGCATATCAGCAGGTCTGCGTCATGCGCCGCCTGCAAATAATACGGGCAGGAGGCCGTATCGCCGGAAAATACCACGCTCAACCCCTTGCGCGGTGCGCCCAGCACCTGCGCAGGCTGCACCGTTCTGCCCTCCACGGCAACGCTCTGCCCTTTCTGCAGCAGCTTCCATTGCTGCACCGGCACCCCCAGCGCCCGGGCCTGCTCCGGCGAAAATTTGCCTGCACGGGGCAGCTCCAGCCGGTAGCCAAGGCTTTTTACCCGGTGCTTTGTGGCAAACGGCACCAGCCGCGCACCGGCAGGCCAGCCCTCGCTCAGCGCATCCAGCGCCAGCGGCTGGCCCGGCATAAGCACCTGCGGCTTCACCGGATAGGGCAGCGGGCCGGTCAGTGCCCGCACAGCCGCCCAGATATCCGGCAGGCCCTCCGGACCCAGCAGCACAAGCGGCCTTATGCGGCCCTGCGCCCCCAGAGTCTGCAAAAGGCCCGGCAGACCAAAGATGTGGTCGCCATGGTAGTGGGTCAGGCAGATGGCATCTGCCCGCATCAGGTTCACGCCTGCCCGGTGTGCCGCTGCCTGCGTGCCCTCGCCGCAGTCCCACAGCAGGCCGTGGCCACCGCAGGCAGCAAACGCCGCCGAGAGTGCCCGATCCGGCAGCGGCATGGTAGCCGCAGTGCCCAGCAGTGTAATGGTCAGCATAAAATCGTTCTCCCTGCACAGTAGATTTCGATATTTTATTGTACCACAGCCCAGCACGTTGCACAATCACTGCTGGCCGCGCATAGCATGGGCCAGCACAGCAAAAAGGAGGGCGTGGCAGGATGCGGCACAAAAAGGGCAGTTCGTTTTCCGGCAGATACCGCCGCAGCGGTCGGTTTTTGCGCTGGCTTGTGCTTGCCGCGTTGATCCTGCTTGTGCTGGCGTGCTGCTACGGGTGTGCGGTGCAGAAGCTGGTGTATTCTTCCCGCGGGACCATGATCTTTCTGCCCAGCGGGTTTTGAAAAAATGGGAGCATCCTGCTGCACAGAACGCTCCCATTTTTCTTTTTATTTTCCATCCGAATAGGGCAGCTGACCGGTCAGGGTCAGCGTTTCGGCAAGTTCGTCCTCCGAGCGGAACCGCCACGCCGCCGCTCCCACGGCCACATAGCAGGCATCGGCACGACCCTCCGGTGTAACGGCAAGGATCATCGTTTCACCGTCGCCCACCGCCGTTACCATGCCATCCGCACTCACAGTTGCCACGCCCGGATTGCTGCTGAGCCATGTCATCGTTCCGTTTTTGGTGCCTGCAGCCTGCGCGGTCAGCTTCTGACTGGCTCCCACTGCCTGCAGCAGCATGGCGTTTTTGCTCATCTGCACCCGTCCGATCTCCGATGTGACCGTTACCGTGCAGCGCAGCACCTGCCCGGCTGTGGTCAGTGCGCTGATGACGGCCTTGCCGGACCCCTGTGCCTTTACGGTACCGTTTGTGCTTACCGATGCCACCGCCGGGTTGCTGCTGACCCACTGCCGCACATAGGTAAACCCGCCTTTGTTCTGTTCCAGCTTCAGCTGCTTCGTCGGGGCAGGCTCCTGCTCTGTAATGGTAAGCGCCAGCTCGCTGGTGTTCAGCACCAGGCGGCTGGCTGTGCTTTTGCGCACCGTGATGGTACAGGTGGTCTTTTCTCCGCGCTCATTGCGGGCCGTGACGTCCGCAGTACCCTCGGCATGGCCGGTCACCTTGCCGGTGCCGTCCACCGATGCCACTGCCGGATCACTGGAAGCCCAGATCAGAAAGAAGTAGTCGTTGGGTGCCTGCACATTCAGGTAGGCCACCGGGGCCGGGTCTCCTTCGGTGATATCCAGCGTCAGTTCGGCAGTGTCCAATGTCATGCCGCTGTCCGGCAGCGGCTGCTCCTGCGCAGCATAGGCCGACAATGCCCCGGCTGCAAACAGTTCTGCGCACAGCACCACTGCACAAACACACGCTTTGAACCCCTGCTTCATGGGCTTTGCCCTCCCCGCCTGCTTTGCTGCAAGATCCTTTAAATATTCCTGTCTCCGTATTATTTTACACGCAGTGCAAAACCGGGTCAAGTTTTTTGCCCATTCTGCCGGGCAGCTGAGCCTTATTTTGTGGAGAATAATAAAATCCGCTTTTCAATTTTGTACAAAACGCCGCCGCACCCGGCAAACCGGATGCGGCGGCGCTGTTCTGCTTTTGAATTTTCAGCTTAGTAGTTGATCTTTTTCAGCTCAAAGTAGCTCTGCGGATGTGCGCACACCGGGCACTTGAGCGGTGCGGACTTGCCGATATAGGTGTAGCCGCAGTTCCGGCACTGCCATACCTGCTGCTCCTCGCGGGCAAAGACCTTGTTGTTTTTCAGGTTTTCGGCCAGCGCACGGTAGCGCTCCTCGTGCTCCTTCTCGATCTGTGCCACCATGGTGAACAGTGCTGCGATCTGAGGGAAGCCCTCTTCTTTGGCCTCCTTGGCCATGCGGGGGTACATCTCAGTCCACTCGTCGTGCTCACCGCCTGCTGCCATATCCAGACAAGTCAGGGTATCGGGAATCGCGCCGCCGCACAGCAGCTTGAACCAGATCTTTGCGTGCTCCTTCTCATTGCCGGCGGTCTCCTCAAAGATCGCGGCCAGCTGCTCGTAGCCTTCTTTTTTTGCCATGCTGGCAAAGAAGGTGTACTTGTTGCGTGCCTGGCTCTCGCCTGCAAACGCTTCCATCAGATTTTTCTCGGTTTTGGTACCCTTCAGTTCCATGATGCTCTCCTTTCAAAAACGGATCTTCTGTCAGGATCGACCGATCCCGGCTCTATCATTCAGCCCGGCAGTAATTTTTTCGCCTGCGGCTCAGGTTCTGAACAGAGTATACCATATTTTTTGACAGAAATCAAGAATAATTCCTATTTATTCTGAGAATATTTCTCAATTATGCTGCTTCAGTGCACACACAGCAATGCTCAGGGCGCTCCACGCTGCCTGATACATCAGCACCGTTGCCACCGAAAGCTCCCAGATGCTGCCTGCACTGGTGAGCAGCGCTGCAATGATAATGGAGAACAGCACCGAGACCATCTGTACCGTGGTGGCGCTGCTCTCGGCGTTCTGGGCCTGATCCGCAGCCTGAAGGCCGCCGGTCAGGCTGGCAAACGCCTTGAGATGGATCATGCAGCAGGTGTCCTCCGGGTCTGCCGGTGCGGCCTTGATGGCGTTGCACTGCTCCTGATCCAGCACGGTGATCATGCCTTCCGGCAGGCGGTATGCTTCGGTAATGTGGTGTGCAGTCAGACTGGGGTCCTGGCATGTGACCAGCAGGCGGATGTTCTCCTTTTGCAGCACGGCAAGGCTGCGGGCCACATTGCGCCCGCCCACATATTTCAGCACGAACATAGCGTGCAGATTGCCGGACACAGCCAGATACAAAATTTGCAGCTCGCCGTTCTTCGAGTGCTGCATCTCGTATTCCTCGTCCGGCAGCGGCACGCCCTCCTGCTCCAGATAGCGGCGGGTACCAATGAGGATGCGGTTGTTATCGCACCAGGCAGAAAAGCCCAGCCCATGGTGCTGCTCCAGATCCTTGACCGGGAACAGGATGTCTGTGCGTTCCTCAACGATCTGGCGGAACAGCCCCTTCAGGGTGCCGTGGCTCTCGTTCAGCACGCTGGCCGCGTACAGGATGGCGCGGTCGATGCGGCCGCCCTTGAAGATGCGGATATCCTCCAGCTGTGCGCTGTCGGCGGTGAACAGGTCGTCTGCATCGATCTGCAGCGTATCAATGCCGCCCAGCTGCTCAATGGCCTGCCAACCGGGCACGACTGCGCCCACAGCCGCAGCCGCACGCTGCAGCCGCAGTGAGGCAACGCCCGCGATCAGGGTAGAAGAAAGCGGTGCGCCCATGCACAGCACAGCTGCCATGGCAGCCGCAGCTTTGTTCCAGCCGGCACCTGCCAGCAGGAACAGCACACCGCTGAGCAGGGCAACGCCCAGCAGGATGTACGAAACTTTGCGGGCACGGCGCTCGCTTGCGCGCTCGCTCAAGCTCTGCTCCACAAAGCCGTCAGCTTCCTTCATCGGGCGGCTCAGCAGCACCCAGGGGTCCTTCTGTTCCAGATCCCGTGCAAGGGCGCGCAGCAGGTCTTTATCCTTGGCGCGGTAGGCACTCTCGAACTCCACACCATTGGTCACCAGCTCATAGCCGCCCTTGACAGCAGCCAGCATCACCCGGCTGCCCAGCAGCGCAAGGAACAGCCCCAGCGCGGCCATGCCGCTGAGCAGCGAGATGCCGGTGGTGCCGCGGTAAACATTTGCGTTCAGCATGGCTGTGACCGCCTGCACCAGCGCTGCCACTGCAGCCAGCGCCGGCATCGTATCGGCCGAGGGACGCCCGCGCAGGCCGGTCAGGCCGTCCCGCAGCACCGGGAAGCCAACGCACAGGCTTGCTGCCAGCAGCAGCAGGTTTGCACCATAGAATGCCGCCGGGGCAGCATCCGGGTCCAGCGCCGCCATGGCGGGCAGCAGCCCATCCGACACCAAACCAAAATGCAGCAGCACCACAGCCAGAATGCCGCCCAGCACGCAGCGCAGCGTCAGCTCTGCACTCATACGGTGCAGCTTATCCGCCGTAGCCTCCGGCTCGGGCAGCTCCGTTTCGGCATGTTCCTCCGGAGACACCGCGTCCTCCGCCTCAGCTTTCAGTTCCGGCTGTGGCGCAGCGGATGCCTTCTCCGGTGCCTGCTGCGGCTCTTCACCGTCCAGCGGCAGCAGCGGCAGGCTCATGGTGTCCTCTTTTGCAGCAGGCTCCTCTGCCGGGGCCAAAGGTGCCTGCGGTGCGTCCTCGCTCTGCGCCTTGCCAAAGAAATCGACCACCGGCTGCTTTTCCGGCTGCTCCATTTTTTCCGGCTGCGGCACAGGTTCCAGCTGCAGCTCCGGTGCCGTCTCCTTTACCGCTGCAAACACAGCCGCGGGCAGCGGTGCACCGGACGGTTTCTTTTTGCTTTCAGCCGGTTCAGTTTCTGCTGCCGGGGCTGCTTCGGCTCTCGGTGCAGGCTTTTCCGGCTTCTGGTCGCTCAGGCCGTTGATCATCGCCTTGAGCTGTGCCATCTCCTGCTGCTCCTGCTCTTCCTGCGGCAGCAGCACCTCCGGCGCATTCTTGGGGTGCCGGAGAGGCTTTGCCGTGCTGTGCTGCTCTGCGGGTCTAGCCGCCGGGACAGCGCTCTGCCGGGGTGTTTCCGGCTTCACTGCCGCCAGGGATTCCGCCGTTTGCGGTGCAGATTTTTCCTCCGGCTTTTTGGCGGGTGCTTCCGGCTGTGCATCCTCTGCTTCCTTCTCCAGAAAAGGCCACGGAGCCAGTTCCTGTTCCGGGTCTGCCTCCGGCTTCAGCATCAGTTCCAGATCCGCTTCCGGTTCCGGCTGCGCATCCTCACCCAGCCGCACCTCACCGGTGGGCATTTCCTGCGGCTGCTCTGCTGCAGCTTCGTCAGTCTCCTGCTTTTCCTTACCACGGCCAAACAGGCCAAACCGTTTCTGCGGCTTTTCCTCCGGCTGGTTTTCGTCCCTCCGGGTCATCTCCTCCGGGATATCCACCGCCGTGGTGCTGAAAAAGGAGCGGAACTTTTCATCCGGGGTCATTTCCCGGCCATTATTTCTATCTTTCGGCATTCTTGTCCCTCCTGTAATTCAAATTGAGGTTCCGGCCCGAATGCCGGATCATGCCTGCTGTGCTGCGCGCTGGGACTGGATCTCGTACAGAATAATGCCCGCAGCCACCGACACGTTGTAGCTGTCCACACCGGTGCCCGGTGCTGCCATATCCAGCCGCACCACGCCGTCGCACAGCTTTTTCACCAGCTGGGAAACACCGCTGCCCTCGCTGCCCAGCACCAGTGCAATGGGGCCGGTCAGGTTGTTCCTGCGCAGAGACACGCCGTCCATATCGGCGCAGTAGACGAACACACCCTGCTCCTTCAGGCGGCGGATGGTCTCGCCGATGTTGGCCACACGAGCCACCGGCAGGCGTTCTGCGGCACCTGCGCTGGACTTGATGACGGTAGGCGTGACCGATGCGCCGCCGCGCTTTGGGATCACGATGCCATGCGCACCGCACAGCAGAGCACTGCGCATCACGGCACCCAGATTGTGCGGGTCTTCAATGCCATCGCTCAGCACCAGAAAAGGTGCTTCGCCCTTGGCCTTGGCTGCTGCCATCAGGTCGTCTACCGTCACGTATTCGATCTCGCTGGCAAATGCCGCCACACCCTGATGGCTCTCGGTGCCGGTCATCAGGCGCAGCTTGTTTGGGTGCACCCGCTTCACCGTGGCACCCGCTTCCTTTGCCAATGCGGTATAGTAAGCCGCCACGGCCGGAGCCATGCCCTCAGCAATGAGCACGGTGTCCACTCCGGAACCGCTTTTCAGCAGTTCGGTCACCGGATTTTTGCCATAAACAAGGCTCTCGTTCTTCTGCAGCGGCTCTTCCGGGCTGCGGCGCGGACGGCGCGGCTGGTTCTTTTCTTCCATGATGATTTTCTCCTTCCGTTGTATCACCGGAAGGTGCTGTGCACACCCTCCAAAAGGCGCGCCGCACTCTGGGCCGCGCACCGGTATGATCTGAAGATGGTAACTCATCTTGAAGTATAGCATAAGCCGAACTTGTTTGCCAGCAAATTACCGTTTTTTATCCGCGTCCTGCAAAAGTTTTTCTGTTCGTGGTGCCGGAGACCGTTTCCGCTTTTTTGCAGAAATGTTCTGCCGCCCTGCATCAGCTTTACCCGACTGCTGAGTAGATATCCCTCTGTTTTGCCGGAGAAAAAAGTTTTCCACAAAAACGCGGTATACAATCCGTAGAAGAGCGATTATTTTTCCACATGTTGAAAACCCTGTGGAGAAAGTTCAAAAGTCCAGCTTTAAAGCCTGTTTTGCCTGTGGAATTCCACACTTTCCACAAGGTTTTCCACTTTTTGGTTCGACCTTTTTTGATTTCCTGCGTACAATTTGTAGAATACAAGTCGGAAATATGACAATTTTTTGAACTGCATCCTGTCCGCTTTTGCCAAATTGCCCAATATCATTTTGACGAATGTGGATCTGTGTTGAAAATCCGTCCTTCATCAAGCTTTCTGTCTTTCGGCCGCTCGTTGCACATTATATGGAAATTTGTTGCATTCTATCGAATGTACGCGCTTCTGGCAGTAACCCCCTGCACCCTGCCAGAAACAGAATCCCCGCATTGTTACAGGAAAAACACCGGTTTGGATTGATTTTGGCCGCTGTTTGGGGTATACTAATTCTGTAGGTTCGTTAAACCGTGCACAAAGCGGATATGAAACGAGCAAGACCCCAATGATTTTGTGGAGGTAATGAATAATGTTGGTAAATGCAACCGAAATGCTGATCAAAGCACGTGATGGCCACTACGGTGTGCCTCAGTTCAACATCAACAATCTGGAGTGGACCAAGTCCGTTCTGACCGCCTGCGAGGAAATGAAGAGCCCTGTGATTCTGGGCGTTTCCGAGGGTGCCGGCAAGTACATGACCGGTTTCAAGACCGTCGCTGCCATGGTCAGCGCAATGGTCGATTCCATGGGCATCACCGTTCCCGTTGCCCTGCATCTGGATCACGGCACCTATGAGGGCTGCAAGGCCTGCATCGAGGCCGGCTTCTCTTCCATCATGTTCGATGGCAGCCACTACTCCATCGAGGAGAATGTGGAAAAGACCAAGGAGCTGGTGGCTCTGGCACACGCTAAGGGCCTGAGCATCGAGGCCGAGGTCGGTTCCATCGGCGGCGTCGAGGACGGCGTTGTGGGTGCCGGCGAGATCGCAGACCCCGAGGAGTGCGCAAAGATCACCGCTCTGGGCATTGACTTCCTGGCTGCCGGCATCGGCAACATCCATGGTGTCTACCCGGCAAACTGGAAGGGTCTGGACTTCGAGGCTCTGGACCGCATCCACAAGGCCACCAATAACATCCCTCTGGTCCTGCACGGCGGCACCGGCATCCCCGACGAGATGATTGCTAAGGCCATCAGCCTGGGCGTTTCCAAGATCAACATCAACACCGAGTGCCAGCTGGTGTTTGCTGAGGCTACCCGCAAGTACATCGAAGAGGGCAAGGATCAGCAGGGCAAGGGCTTCGACCCCCGCAAGCTGCTGGCTCCCGGCGCAAAGGCCATCGAGGCCAAGTGCAAGGAGAAGATCGAGCTGTTCGGCTGCGCAGGCAAGGGCTAAGCAGAAGCTCGTATCGTAACCGGTACACCACCCAATAAAGTATGCGCCCCCGCTGCACCGTTATGCACAGTGCAGCGGGGGCGCTTTTTACTTTATATGCGAGCACTCAGACGCGGGTCTTTTCCATATCTCCAAAAATGTATTGCATACAGTCCTGCACCCAGAAGCAGGCAAAAAATCGAATAGCTAAGGATCGGAAGCCGCAGCAGTACGATCTTACCCGCGATCTGGGTAAAGAACCAGCCCGTTCCATACAGGGTCACGATATAAAGCACCAGCCATGTAGCATATTTCAGCCAATGCTCTCGTGGCGGAAAGCCTACCTGCTCCATCATCCGGCGGAACAGTGCGCAAAAAACCGTCACTGCAACAACAAGCTGCATCAGATAGCCTACAGAAAGTTCAAAAACCCAATCACCAATTACCGGGTAAAGCAGCAGCCCTTCCACGCCCCACTCAAAGAAGAAATACAGCGGTGCAAGAAACCAGAAGTAATCCGCAGCTCTCAGTGTTTTCAAACTTGGCTTGACCTCCTCTACGAAGGTTTTTGCATCCGAAATCGAATCGAACAGTTCCTGATTTTTCGCATTGGCTTGGATGGAAATATCAAGCAGATCGTTGCGCACAAGTTCAATCCCGCAGAAGTCCCAGCTGACCCGACGAAGATAGCGGATCACTTCCTTAAGCTGCTCCTGACTTTTTTCTGTCAGCAGTCTGGTACGCATCCGGTTCGCTTTTCGCAGTGCAAAATACTTATTCATCTGGCTCCTCCTTAAAAATTTTTTCCACCAGCTGGCATAGCTGGCTCCAATCTTGTCGGAATTCAAGAAGCGCCTGCCACCCTTCTTCCGTTACAACGTAGTATTTCCGGCTCGGTCCCTTGGGGGAGGGTCTGCGTTCCACCGTGACCTTTCCCTGCTGTTCCAGCCGCAGTAGCAGCGGATAGAGTGTACTTTCACTCAAGTCAGAAAACCCGACCTGTTTTAGATGCATCACAATCTCATAGCCATAGGTCGGCTCTCTGCTAATGAATTTCAGAACACAGAATTCCAAAACGCCCTTAAGCAATTGTGTGTTGTTTTCCACTGGATACCTCCTTTTACCTATTATGTAATACATAGTAGATTACCTATATTGTATTGCATAGTAGTATTTTTGTCAAGTCCTGTCCTGTTATCATTTCGACCAAAATCCGCTCCATATTTTTGTGCAACAAAAAAGCCCTGAGATTTTCATCTCAGAGCTTTCTGTTCAAGTCGGCGACTACCTATTTTCACGCGCCGTTTCCAGCGAACTATCTT
>NZ_QVGZ01000008.1:402-137455 GCF_003603345.1 Faecalibacterium sp. AM43-5AT | reverse complement strand
GCTGGAAACGGCGCGTGAAAATAGGTAGTCGCCGACTTGAACAAAAAACGCTTTGAGAGAAATCTCAAAGCGTTTTTTGTTGTCGGAAAATCAATAATTGAAATTCAAGGTACGATGCGATAGAATGAAAAGGGCAGGTGAAGAGAATATGGCATATGGAAAATCTATTGAGCTATTTTTGGTGAACGGGTCGCCAGACAGCATTATAACGGCAGAGCTTTCGAACTGGAACGGTAAAGCAATAAAAATTCCAAGGATTGACGTTCCGTCCTGTACGAGAAATGATATTATGCAGGCGGGCGTTTATTTCTTATTTTGCAAAGAGGATGATGGAACAGAAGCTGTATACATTGGTGAAGCGGAAAATGTAAAAGAAAGACTTGTACAGCATATCCGTGATTATCAAGCCGAAAAAGAAAAGTATTACTGGACTACAGCTGTGATTTTTGTTGGTCGGGATTTGAATAAAGCATTGATACGGTATCTTGAAAATCGCTTTGTTGAAATTGCGAGAAATTGTAAACGCTATGAGGTTCTTACAAAAAATACATATCGCAATACTGTGATGAAAGAATCTCAAATTGCTGTAATGGAAGAATTTATTGACAATGTGAAAATTCTGATTAGTGCATTGGGATATAAGGTTTTGGAAGCTGTTTTAAATACACCTACGCAAAATGATTCTTTACTTGATGATGAAATGTTGAGCATTGAAATTGGAAATGTTAAAGCAAATGGTAAAGTGACAACGGAAGGTTTCGTTGTGCTGAAAGGTGCAACAGTAAATGAAAAAACATCCGACAAATCTTTGACCGCGGGTGCAGTGAAGTTGCGAGAAAAGTATTTTCAGGATGGGCATGTAAAAGATTTAGTACTGACAGATGATATCCTTTTTTCGAGTTCTTCGGCGGCAGCTGATTTCCTTTTAGGGTATAGTGTGAGTGGGCCCAGAACATGGAAAACAACGGATGGAAGAGCATTAAAAGACCTCGAAGCAAGTACAGTTTAAGATATTGGAGAAGTCGGCAGGCATTGTGAGGTGTTATTGTATCTTCCCAATGACAGACAATCATAAAAAGCGGCCCCGCCGCGTTGAGCATTCAACGTGACGGGGCCGCATATTTTATTGGCTGGACTTTACTTATTATCAGCCACCATCATCTTGCTGGCCTTGTAGATGTCGCCGCAGCCGAGGGTGATGACCAGATCGCCCTCCCGGGCGTTCTGCTTGACCCACTCGGCGGCCTCCTCCAGACTGTTCACCAGAACAGAGCCGGGGATCTGAGCGGCCAGTTTTGCACTGGTAATGGTGGGATCGTTGGGCTCACGGCTGCCCATGATCGGGGTCAGCACGGTGATATCGGGGATCTTGAGCACATCCACAAAGTCGTTGAACAGCATCTTGGTGCGGCTGTATGTAAACGGCTGGTGGACGGCGATCAGACGCTTGTAGCCCATCTCCTTGGCCGTGGTCAAGGTAGCGCGCAGTTCGGTGGGATGATGCGCATAATCGTCCACCACCAGAGCGCCGTTACACTCGCCGTAAACCTCAAAGCGGCGGCCAGCGCCCTTGAAATTCAAGGCTGCATCGGCGCACTGCTCCACGGTCAGGCCGACGAAGCGGCAGACGGCACACATGGCAAGCGCATTGTAAATGTTGTGGTAGCCGGGCACAGCCAGACGGATATGGCCGGTGACCTTGTTCCACTCCTTCAGGTCGAACTCAAAGAAGCCGGGCTTGTATTCATTCACGTTCAATGCCTGATAATCGCCGTCGTTCTGGATGCCAAAGGTGCGCACGCGGCGGTCCAGCGTGTACATGACATCCATGGTGTTCTTGTCGTCCGCATTGGCAAAGATCATGAACTTGGTCATCAGGGCAAAGCGCTTGAAGGCAAACTTCAGTTCGCCCATGCTGCCGTAGTAATCCAGATGGTCGTTGTCGATGTTCAGCACAACGGACAGATAGGGGGTCAGCTTGAGGAAGGTCTCGGCGAACTCGCAGGACTCGATCACGATGTCGTCGCCCTTGCCGGCCTTGCCGTAGCCGTTGATGAGGGGCAGCTTGCCGCCGATGACAGCGGACGGGTCGCGGCCTGCCAACTCCAGCGCAGTGGTGATCATGGAAGTGGTGGTGGTTTTTCCGTGAGTGCCGGAGACGCAGATGCTCTGTTTGTACAGGCGGCTCACGTAACCCAGCAGAACGCTGCGCTCGATGGTGGGGATGCCGTAGGAGGCAGCGGCATTCAGCTCCACGTTATCTTTGGAAATGGCGGCAGAGTAGACCACCATGTCGGTGCCGATCACATTATCGGCGCTGTGACCCAGGCTGACCTTGACACCCATCTCACGCTCGTAGCGGATGATGCTGCCATCCAGCACATCGCTGCCGGAGATCTCGTAGCCTTTTGCGGCAAGGATCTGGATGAGCGGATACATGCCGCTGCCGCCGCAGCCGATGAAGTGGATCTTTTTTACATTGTCCAGCAGGTGCTGGTTGTAATCGGTGTACATGAACATATAAGGCAACCTCCAAATAAATAACGGCCGCAGAGCAGACCGATTCAATCCATTCTATTAGGATACATCTTATTATATAATTTTTGGCGGACAAAATAAACAGGTAAACCCGAATTTTCGGAAAGAACCATAAATCCAATTCGGAATTTGTGATAAGTGTACAAGAAAACCGAAACCGGGAACTGCTTCATAAAAGATTTACATTTGCCTTTCCAAAATACTTAACAACTTTGAATCATCTGTGGTAAAATAGAAAAGGACAATTTTTTTGAGGGATCATAGGCGCGACCGACAGAGGATGCAGAACGGTTTTATAAAAGGAGAAATAACATGAGAATCAAGATCACAGCGGACAGCACCTGCGACCTGTCCGAAGAGCTTTTGGCACAGTGGGACATTGCCCTGATGCCCATGCACATTCTGATGGGCGAGGACAGCTATCTGGACGGCGTAACGATCCACCCGGCAGATGTGTTTGCCTATGTGAATGCGGGTGGCAAAATGCCCAAATCCGCCGCTGCAAATCTGGTGGAATATACCGATTTTTTTGAGCCGTTTGCCAAAGAGTGCGATGCGGTGATCCATATTTCGGTCAGCAGCAAGCTTTCGTCCTGCTTCCAGAATGCGAAGCTGGCGGCAGGCGAATTCGAGAATGTCTATGTGGTGGACAGTCAGAATATCTGTACGGGGCAGGGCTATCTGGTGCTAAAAGCGGCCAAGTGGGCTGCAGATGGCCTGACTCCCCGCAACATTACGATGCGTCTACAGAGCCTTGCCAAAAGGGTAGAGCTGAGCTTTGTACTGGACCGGCTGGACTTTATGGCCAAGAGCGGCCGCTGCTCCGGTGTGCTGGCCTTCGGGGCAAACCTGCTGGGCATCAAGCCCGCACTGGAAGTGATCGACGGCGAACTGAAGGTAGTCAAAAAATACCGCGGCAGCCTGCCCATCTGCGTGGGCAAGTACATCACCGACCGTCTGGTGGAACGCGACGACATCGAGGACAGCCTTGTGTTCATCTCCTCCTGCCAGCCGAAGCCCGGCTGCATGGACGCAGTGAAGGCGGGGCTGAAGAAATACGCCAGCTTTAAGGAATGCCACGAGACAGACATCGGCACCACCATCGGCGGCTATTCTGGCCCGGGTACCATTGGCATCGTGTTTGCACGGAAGGAAAAATAAAAAGTGGCTGTTGCACATGCGACAGCCACTTTTTCTCACTGGGAGCGGCGTTTTAGAATTTCATCCAGAATGGCATCGGCCACATCGGCCTTGCTCATCAGCGGCAGCTCACGGGTGCCGTCCGGGGTAATGAGGGTGACTACATTGGTGTCCACACCAAAACCGGCACCGGCCACTTTCAGGTTGTTGGCAACCACCATGTCCAGATTCTTTTTGGTCAGCTTTGCGGAGGAGTTTTCCACAAGATCGCGGGTCTCCATGGAAAAACCGCACAGGAACTGGTGGGTCTTTTTGGGGCCGATGGTGCCCAGAATATCCGGCGTGCGTTCCAGAGGGATGGACATGTCGCCGTCCTTTTTTTTGATCTTGTCGTTTGCCACGGCAGCGGGGCGGTAGTCGGCCACGGCAGCGGCCATAATGAGCACATCCGTAGCATCAAAGCGGCTGGTGACGGCTTCGTACATCTGTTGAGCAGTGGTCACGGGCACATCGGTGGTAAACTTGACCGGCTGCAGGGCAGTTTCGCCGTGGATAAGGGTGACATCCGCGCCGCGCATGGCGGCGGCACGGGCAATGGCATAGCCCATCTTGCCGGTGGAATGGTTGGTGAGGTAGCGCACCGGGTCCAGCGGCTCCTGCGTGGGGCCGGCGGTGACGGCAATGCGCAGACCGGCAAGATCTTTGGGCCGGGCAATGGCATGCAGGATATACTCGATCAGCACATCTTCCTTGGGCAGACGGCCGCTGCCAACATCCTTGCAGGCCAGCACGCCGCTCTCGGAGGGGATCACCGTGAAGCCGTAGCGTTCCAGCGTGGCGATATTATCCTGCGTGATGGGGTTTTCCAGCATTCCGGTATTCATGGCCGGAGAAACGAGCTTGGGGCACTTTGCAGCCAACACTGTGGTGGTGAGCATATCGTCGGCAATGCCGTGGGCCATCTTGGCGATGACGTTGGCAGTGGCCGGTGCTACAAGGATCACATCTGCCTTTTTGGCCAGCGAGATATGGGTGACATCAAACTTGAAATCGCGGTCAAAGGTGTCCACCATGCATTTGTGGCCGGTGAGGGTCTCAAAGGTGAGAGGAGTGATGAACTGGGTGGCGTTCCGGGTCATAATGACCTCCACATCGGCTCCCAGCTTGCGCAGTGCGCTGGCCACGTTGGCCATTTTATAGGCGGCAATGCCGCCGCTTACGCCCAGAAGGACGCATTTTCCGTTCAGATCCATTGGTAAAACCTCCTGCAAAAACATACTGTTTCCACATATCTTCCTTTAGTATAATGCAAAAGTTCCGCCAGCACAACAAAATCTTTGTACGGGCTTGTAACTGGGGACAAAATGCGGTAAAATACAGCTTGACAAAGAATAGACAGACTGCGGTGAGGGGCAGGCCATCGGGGAACTTTCTCCGCCGTCCTGCCGGATACTGCCGCGTTATAAAGGGAAAACAGAATTATGATCTTAGCCATTGATATAGGCAACACCACCGTCGCCCTTGGGGGCATTCGGGACGGACGTGTATGCTTTGTGGCGCGCATGGACACGGTGCGCACCCGCACGGCTGCAGAATATCGTGTCGAAATGGATAAAATTTTTGCGCACCGCCGCCATCCTGAGCGTCCCATGCGCTTTGAGGGCGCTGTGCTCACCAGCGTGGTGCCCCAGATCACCGGGGCACTGGCCGAGTGCGCCCGCCATTATACGGGCAGGAAGCCGGTCATCGTCTCGCCGGAGATCCGAACCGGACTGACCATGGGGGTGGAGGAACCCCACGCCGTGGGCAAGGATCGCCTTGTGGATGCGGCTTATGCGGCGGCAAATTTTCCGCTGCCGGTGGTCACGGTGGATCTTGGCACTGCCACGACCTTTAATGTGGTGGACGAGAACCGCGTGTTCCGGGGCGGTGTCATCTGCCCGGGGCTTTCCACCGGGCTGCGGGCACTGGGCGACCGCTGTGCCCAGCTGCCGCAGGTGCATCTTGGCTCGCCCAAAAGTGCCATTGGCACCAACACCGAAAAATGCATGCTGTCCGGCTCCGTGATGGGCACGGCTGTGCTCATTGACGGCATGGTGCAGCGCATTGAGGAAGAGCTGGGCCGTCCGGCCACTCTGGTGGTAACAGGAGGGCTGGCAAAGTATGTGACACCGCTGTGCCGCCACCCGCTGACCTACGACCCGGAGCTGCTGATGAAGGGACTTGCCCTTTTGTACCAGCTCAATGCGTCCCAGCCGCAGCACCACAGTGCGGGCGGCGGCAGGCACTATGGCCGGCAGAACCAGCACGGCCATGCAAAACAGCGCACCTACCCCAAAAAGCGCACCCGCCGCGAGCCGGAAGCGCTGGTAGGCTGACCAACGACAGGATGGGGAGAAAAATCAGATGAAATTAGGCATTCTTGGCACGGGCAAGATCGTGCGGGAATTTTTGCCATGGCTTGCAGAGCACACGCCTTTTACGGTGCAGGCCATCTGCAGCACCGAGCGCAGCGCCGAGCTGGCTCAGAGCCTTTGTGGCCAGTACGGCGTGCCGCAGCACACCACCAATTTTCTGGAACTGCTGCAATGGGTGGATGTGGTGTACATTGCAGTGCCGAACCTGCAGCATGTGCGCTATGCCCGCGTGGCGCTGGAAGCAGGCAAACATGTTATTGTGGAAAAGCCGCTGGCACCCACGGCAGCCCAGACGGAAGAACTGGTAAATCTGGCACGGCACAAAAAAGTGTTCCTGTTTGAAGCCATCACCACCCAGTACCTTGAAAACTACGCAAAGATCCGGGAGCTGCTGCCCCGCATTGGCACCGTGAAGCTGGTACAGTGCAATTTCAGCCAGTATTCCAGCCGGTACGATGCCTTCTGTGCAGGCGATGTGCAGCCTGCCTTTGACCCGGCCTGTGCCGGAGGCGCTCTGATGGATCTTGGCGTATACAATGTAAGCTACATCGTGGGCCTGTTCGGGGAGCCGAATCAGGCCAAATATACCGCCAACATGGAGCGCGGCATCGACACCAGCGGCATCCTGACCATGGATTACAGCGGTTTCAAGGCCGTGAGCATCGCCGCCAAGGACTGCGCGGCCCCGGCCCGGTACATCATTCAGGGCACGAAGGGCTATATCCTACAGAAGTCCACCGCCAACTGCTGCGGCGGCATCACCTTCCACCCTAACGAGGGCAAGGAAGAGCACTATAACCTGAATGGCGGCAGGCCCCGGCAGGCGGCAGAGTTTGAAGCCTTTGCCCGTGCGCTGGAGAGCGGAGATCAGGAGATGTGCGGCCGGATGCAGGATACCACCATCGCGGTGAGCCGTGTGCTCACGGTGGCCCGCCGCAATGCGGGCATCCGCTTCCCGTGCGACCACTGACCCCCAAAACAGCCATTTCCATTGGAACACGCCCTGACAAAACGCGCTCCAAATTATTTGAATATTTACTTTAAAACCCGCATAGAGCGGGCAGGTTTGCGCCGTATCCGACGTATAGGGCGGAACGGCAGCAGGAGGAAAACTGAATATGAAAAATACGAAAACTCTTACCCGTGTGGCGCTGCTGGTTGCCATTGAGCTGGTCATGAAGATGGTGGGTCTGGGCAGTGTGCCTGTGGGCCCGCTGTACATGAGCTTCCTGACCCTTCCCATTGCAGTGGGTGCCATCACCATGGGCCCCGCTGTGGGCGCATTGCTGGGCGGTGTGTTCGGCGCAGTGAGCTTCTACGATGCCATCACCGGTGCTTCCGCTATGACGGGTGCGCTGTTTCAGGTAAGCCCTGTGAATACCTTTATCCTGTGCGTGGGTATGCGCGTGCTGATGGGCCTGTGCTGCGGCCTGATCTTCAGCAGCCTGAAGCGCTTTGACAAGCCCGGCACATGGAGCTACATCGTCAGCGCCATGAGCGCCCCGTTCCTGAACACGGTGTTCTTCATGGGCTGGATCGTGCTGGCCTTCTACGGCTGTGACTACGTGCAGAATCTGGTGTCCGTCAAGGGTGCTGCGAACCCCTTCATGTTCGTGGTGCTGCTGGTCGGCGTGCAGGGCGTGGCCGAGTTCCTTGTCTCCGGCATTCTGGGCGGCATCGTAGCCCGTGCTGTGGCAAAGTTCGTAAAATAAAAGATGTGCCGGATGTCAGGGCGGCGCATTCTATAATCGTGATAAAAAACTCCTCCGGCGAAAGCTGGAGGAGTTTTTTCACAACAAATATTTCTCCTGCATAGGATGGCGCACAACGCAGCGGGAGGGAAGAAAGGCATGGAGACAAAGCGGTTTGCGGTGGTGGGCACCGATGCCCGGCAGGCGGCGGCAGGCCGGGTGCTGGAACGGGCAGGTTATGCGGTGGGCGGAGCCGAGCAGGTTGCACTGGCAGATTATATCCTGCTGCCTCTGCCGCTGGATGCGGCCCGCACCCCGCTGGCAGAGCTGCTGCGGGCCGCAAAGCCCGGTGCGGTGGCACTGGGCGGCAGGCTCTCAGTTCAGGCAAAGACCATCGCACAGGAAGCTGGCGTAGAGCTGGTGGATTACTTTGCCCGACCGGAGCTGACGGTGTACAATGCCATCCCTACGGCGGAGGGCTGCATTGGCATCCTGCTGGCCGAGCGCACCCGTACCCTGTGGGGCACAAACCTTCTGCTGCTGGGCTTTGGCCCGGTGGGGCAGGCGCTGGGGGCGCGGCTGGCGGCACTGGGGGCAAATGTGACTGTCTGTGCCCGGCGCGCCGAACAGCGTGCGCTGGCCGAGAGCCTTGGCCTGCGGGGGGCAGAGCTTGCCCGGCTGGCCGCGCTGGCTCCGGCCTTTGATACGGTGGTGAACACTATCCCGGCCCCGGTGCTGACCGAGCCGGTGCTGGCGGCTCTGCGGCCCGGCAGCCTGATCGTGGATCTGGCATCGAAGCCCGGCGGCACCGACTTTGCTGCGGCGCAGCGGCTGGGCTGCAAGGCCATCCATGCGCTCAGCCTGCCCGCCGCCTGTGCGCCGGACACGGCCGGGGAAGCGGTGGCACGCACCGTGCTGACCATTTTGCGGGAGCGGGAGGAACACACATGAGCACGCAGAAAAAAGGACGCATTGCATTTGCGGTGTGCGGCAGCTTCTGCACACTGGAAGCGGCGCTTGCGGCAGCGCAGCAGCTGACAGAACAGGGCTGGGAGCTGCTGCCCATCATGAGCTTTGCCGCAAAGCAGGATACCCGCTTTGGCACCGGGCAGTTCTGGCAGGAACGGCTGGAAGCCCTTACCAGCCATGCAGTGCTGGACACATTGCAGGCCGTGGAGCCGCTTGGCCCTAAAAAGCTGGCCAGTGCACTGGTGATCGCGCCCTGCACCGGGGCCACGCTGGCACGGCTTGCGGAGGGCCTTTCCGATACGCCGGTAACGCTGGCGGCAAAAAGCCTTTTGCGGGTGGGATGCCCGGTGGTGGTGGGCGTTTCCACAAACGACGGGCTGGGCGCATCGGGGGAGAACATGGCCCGGCTCTACCAGCGCAAGCACTACTATTTTGTGCCCTACGGGCAGGATGACCCCACCCACAAGCCCAACAGCCTGAAGGCGGACTTTGCCCGTCTGCCCGCTGCACTGGACGCTGCGCTGGCCGGGCGGCAGCTGCAGCCGGTGCTGCTGGGAAATCACGACGCGTGAATGTCTTTTCAGCCGGGGCAAAGTGTGGTATACTATTATCTGATGCTTTGCCGGTGCAGTACGACGGGCAGAAAAAAGCTCAATGGAGAAAAACCAGATGAAAAAATTGACAGCGGCGCTGTGCGTTGTGCTGCTTATGATCTGCGTGTTCGTGCCGGGGGCAGCGGCGGCTGGCCCTGCCCTTGGTGCCACCCGCGCTTACTGCATCATCGATGCAGACACCGGCCTTGTGCTGGCACAGCAGAATATGAACGAAGAGCTGCACCCGGCATCCATCACCAAGGTGATGACGCTGGGCCTTGCCTGCGAAAAGGCGCAGGGGAACTGGGATGATATAAAGCTCACCGTGACCCACGAGGATGTTTACTCGCTGGCGGGCACCGATTCCAGTCACATCGCCCTGCTTGAAGGCGAAGAGGTCCCCCTGACGGATGCACTGTATGCCACCCAGATGGCCAGCGCCAACGACGGCGCGAACCTGCTGGCCGAATATGTGGGAGAGGGCACCATCGCGGACGGCGTGGCAAAGATGAATGCGCGGGTAGAAGAGCTGGGCCTTGCGCACACCCACTTTGCAAACCCTCACGGCATCAGTGACGAGGACCACTACACCAGCTGCTACGATATGGCGCAGATCCTGCGCTGGGCACTGGAGCAGCCGGGCTTTGAGCAGGTGTTCACCCGCAATGAGATGTACACCATGGACCCCACCAACATCCAGCCCGTGACCCGCTACTTTTCCCAGCAGGACAAGATGCGCATTGGCTCCAGCCGGTACTACATCTCGTCCATTCTGGGTTCCAAGCTCGGTTATACCAACACGGCCCGCTACAGCTACGCCTGTCTGGCGGAGCAGAACGGCGTCCGGCTCATCTGCGTGACCATGCAGAGCGAGCTGAGCACCGATAAATACAACGATATGCGCACCCTGCTGGATTATGCGTTCAGCACCTTTACCGGCTACACCGACCTGCCCGCGCAGGGCATCACAGCACCACTGAGCGTGGTGGGCGGCGGCGGGAGCCTTGGCACCGTGACCGTCTCCGACCCCGGCGTGCGGCTGCTGCTGGCCAACGGCCTGACTGCCGACGATGTGGAGGTGACGCTGGAACTGCCGGAAAGCTATGTCCTTGGCTCCGACCCGGAGGTGTACGCTGTGTACACCGTCCACGGCGGCGAAAAGCAGGAGAGCACCAGCGTGCGTGTGGATGCGGAAATTTCCGGCCTGCCTGAACTGCTGGAGAACAGCACCGGTCAGGAGCTGGAAGCGGCCAAGGCGGTAAAGCCCCAAAGCCATGCATTCTGGCTGTTGGGCATCTCGCTGGGGTCCACCGCAGCGGCAGCGCTGGTGACTTTTCTGGTGGTGCGGTTCATCACTTGGCGGAAGAAACGCCGCAGAACGCGCACGGAACAGGGACAGACCCGCCGCGGCAAATAAGCGCAAAAGCCTGCGTCGAACAGACTTTTCCAGATAAAACAAACATGCTTCACAAAAAGAGAGGTACAAAATATGGGCAAGTTTACGTTTACTCAGACCGAGATCCCCGGTGTTGTGGTCATTGAGCCGCAGGTGTTCGGCGACGACCGCGGCTATTTTATGGAGACCTATCAGAAGGATCAGTTTGCCGAAGCCGGCATCGATAAGGAATTCGTGCAGGACAACCAGAGCCGCTCCACCCGCGGCGTGCTGCGCGGCCTGCACTTCCAGAAGGAGCACACGCAGGGCAAGCTGGTGCGCGTGACCAAGGGCGAGGTGTTCGATGTGGCCGTGGATTGCCGCCCCCACAGCGCCACCTTCGGCAAGTGGGTGGGCGTGACCCTGTCCGAGGAGAACAAGAAGATGTTCTACATCCCGGAGGGCTTTGCACACGGTTTTCTGGTGCTGAGCGATGTGGCAGAGTTCTGCTACAAGTGCACCGATGTTTACGACCCCACCAGCGAGGGCGGCATCCCCTACGATGACCCCACCGTGAACGTGCAGTGGCCGGACTGCGGCTGCGAGCACAAGACCAGCGCAAAGGACAAGCTGCACGAGCCCTTTGCTGCACAGAAGTTTGAATATTTTGAAAAGTGGTGATCGCCTGTGGCAAAATTCAAAGCAATGTGGAACGGCTTCTGGTGCTACCGCTACCTGCTGTGGAATCTGGTCAGCCGTGACTTCAAGCTCAAATACCGCCGCAGCGTGCTGGGCGTGGTGTGGAGCGTTCTGAACCCGCTGCTCATGTGCCTTGTGTACTGGGCCGTGTTCAGCAGTCTGATGGACATGCGGGGCAGCGGCATCGACAACTTTGCCGTGTTCCTGATGTGCGGCCAGCTGCTGTTCAACTTCTTCAACGAGGCCACCTCCACCGGCATGAGCAGTGTGCTGGGCGCTGCGCCCCTGCTCAAAAAGGTGTATATCCCCAAGTATATCTTCCCGCTGGAAAAGTGCTGCTTTGCCATGGTGAACTGCGTGTTCAGCTTTGTGGCGCTGCTGCTGGTCATGATCTTTACCGGTGCACCCTTCCACCTGACCCTCATCGAGGCGGTCTACCCGCTGGTGACGCTGTTCTTCTTCAGTCTGGGCGTGGGCCTGCTTCTGGCAGCGGCTACCGTGTTCTTCCGGGATATCATGCACATCTGGAGCGTGTTCATCACCGCATTGCTGTATTTTTCCGCCATCTTCTACGACCCCACCCAGATGACCTTTTCCATCGGCGGGTTCAACATGCAGCAGATCATCAAGCTGAACCCCATGTACTGGTACATCACAGGCTTCCGCCGTACCGTGATGTGGGGCATCCCGCTGGATTTCAACATGTTCGCGGTGTGCGGCTGCTGCGCCGTGCTCTCCATGCTGGTGGGCGTGTGGGTGTTCCGCAAAACGCAGGACCGCTTTGTGCTGCATATTTAAGGAGGAAGAACAATGGAACCGATCATCAAAGTGGACAATGTTTCCATGTGCTTCAACCTCTCCAAGGAAAAGCATGAGAGCCTGAAAGAGTATTTTCTGGCCATGGTGCAGGGCCGCCTGCAGTACGATGAATTCTACGCCCTGAAGGACGTGAGTCTGGACATCATGCCCGGCGATTTCTACGGCCTTGTGGGCCTGAACGGCTCGGGCAAGTCCACCCTGCTCAAGACCATTGCGGGCGTGTACAAGCCCAGCAAGGGCAAGGTGACGGTCCGCGGCTCCATCGCCCCGCTCATCGAGCTGGGCGCGGGCTTTGATATGGACCTGACTGCCCGCGAGAACATCTATCTGAACGGCACGGTGCTGGGCTTCTCGCCCAAGTATCTGGACGAAAAGTTTGATGAGATCGTGGAGTTCAGCGAGCTGCAGAACTTTCTGGATGTGCCGCTCAAGAACTACTCCTCCGGCATGGTGGCCCGCATCGGCTTTGCCATTGCCACCATCACCAAGCCCGATATCCTCATTGCGGACGAGGTACTTTCGGTGGGCGATTTCCTGTTCCAGCAGAAGTGCGAAAAACGGATGCAGGAGCTGATGGCGGGCGGCACCACGGTCATTCTGGTGTCTCACTCCATTGAGCAGATCGAGCGCATGTGCAGCAAGGTGGCATGGCTGAGCCACGGCCACCTGAAAATGAATGGCGATACGGCAACGGTCTGCGCGGCCTACAAGGCAACGCAGCGCGGCGAGGCCTGATATGAATGTACGACTGAAACGTGCCAGAGAACTGGCAGGCTATGCGGTGCAGCTGACGAAGGACGAGGGCCTGCCCACCATGCTCAAACGGGGCGCGGGCTTTGTCAAGCGCCGCTGCTTTGGCAAGCGTGCCCGCTATCTGCCCGCCAAAAAGGTGCTGGAAGCCCAGCGGGCCGAAATGGCCGGCAAAACGGCGGCAGACTGCGGCCTGCCCACCATCAGCATCCTGACCCCGCTGTATAATACACCGGAAAAATACCTGCGAGAATTTCTGGATTCCTTTGTGAACCAGACGGCCCCCAACGGTCAGCTCTGCCTTGCGGATGCTTCCGATGCAGAACATGCCGATGTGAAGCGCATCGTGGAGGAATATCAGACAAAGAATCAACGCATCGTATACAAAAAGATCGAAAACAAAGGCATTGCGGCCAACACCAATGCTGCGGCAGAGCTTGCCACAGGGGAATATCTGGCCCTTGCCGACCACGATGATATCCTTGCGCCCCACGCCATGTACACCATGGGCAAAGCCATTCTGCAGCTGCGGGCGCAGGGCGAGCCGGACGGCTTCCTCTACAGCGATGAAGCACTCTTTTCCAAGAGCATCCAGCGGCCCATGGTGGCCCACTTCAAGCCGGATTACGCCCCGGACTACCTGCTGTGCTGCAACTACATCTGCCACTTGGCGGTGTTCCAAAAGGCGCTGTGGGATGAGATCGGCGGGGAGCGGCCGGAGTGCGACGGCAGTCAGGACCACGATCTGTTCCTGCGCCTTGTGGAAAAGACCGGCGGTGCGGCCCATGTACCGCAGGTGCTGTACTACTGGCGGGTGCACGCAGGCTCCACCTCCGGCGGCACCGATGCCAAGCCCTATGTGGCGGCAGCAGCCAAAAAGGCGCTGGCCGACCATCTGGCCCGCACCGGACGCACCGGCGCCGTGGAGGATGGCCTGTTCCCCAGTACCTACCGGGTGAAGTGGGATATCGTGGGCGACCCGAAGGTGAGCATCCTCATCCCGAACAAGGACCACACCGACGATCTGGAAAAGTGCCTGCACAGCATCTGGACCAAAACCAGCTGGGAAAACTTTGAGGTCATCGTCATCGAGAACAACTCCACCGAACCGGCCACCTTTACCTATTATAAGGAAGCCCGGCAGCGCTACGACGGCCTGCAGGTGGTCAACTACCCGCAGAAGGGATTCAACTTTTCCGGCATCAACAACTTTGGCCGGCAGTACGCCAGCGGGGATTACCTGCTGCTGCTGAACAACGACGTGGAGGTGCGCAATGCGGATTGGCTCACGGAGCTTTTGCGGCAGTGTGCTCACCCCGGCGGCGCGGCCATCTGCGGCGCAGAGCTGCTTTACCCGGACGAGACGTTGCAGCATGCGGGCGTTGTGACCGGCCTTGGCGGCTACGCGGGCCACAGCCACAAATACCGCAAGGCGGGCGGCAGCGGCTACATGTTCCGCGCTGCAACGGTGCAGGACTTTTCCGCCGTCACCGGTGCCTGCCTGCTGGTAAAGACCAGCGTGTGGGACGAAGTGGGCGGTCTGGACGAAGCCTTTGCGGTGGCCTTCAACGATGTGGATTTCTGCCTGCGGGTGCGGGATGCAGGATACCGCATTGCGTGGACACCCTATGCTCAGCTGACCCATTACGAGAGCAAGAGCCGCGGCGGCGACGAAAAAGACCCGGTGAAGGCCCGGCGCTTTGCCGCCGAGCAGCAGCGGCTGTACGCCGTGCACGGCAAGGCGAACATCCTGCACGACCCCTACTACAACCCCAACCTGACCATGGACCGGGAGGATTTTTCCGAAAGCAATGATCTGCGCGGGCTGAAAGAGGGACGTATCACGGTGCAGTGGAGGAAATAACAGCATGAACATCAAGGGCCATTTTGAGACCATCACCCGGCACAAGCTGCTGGTGATGAAATACTGCTTTGCCTGCGGGCTCTATGAGCAGGGCCTTGCCCACGACCTGAGCAAGTACAGCCCTACCGAGTTCATTCCGGGCTGCATCTATTATCAGGGTGACCACAGCCCCAACGAAGCGGAACGTCTGGCGCGGGGCTATTCCTCCGCGTGGCTGCACCACAAGGGCCGCAACAAGCACCATCTGGAATACTGGATCGATTACAGCACCCGGAAGGCGGGCCTTGCCGGCATGAAGATGCCCCTGCGCTATGTGTGCGAAATGGTGTGCGACCGCGTGGCCGCCAGCCAGATCTATCTGGGCGACAAGTACACCGATGCTTCCCCGTGGGAATACTACGAGCGCAGCAAGACCCACTACCTGCTCCACCCGGACACCCGTGCCCTGCTGGAAGAGCTGCTGAAGATGGTGCGGGACCTTGGGCATGACCGCACCTTTGAGCACATGAAATACCTGCTGGGCTGCGAAAAAGATTATTAAAAGGAATATTTTGCCTAAAAACACCGCTGAGGGAGACCCGGCGGTGTTTTTTGTATGCCATGAAAAAACACAAAAAAGCTCCGGCGCGGTGCTGTGCTTTCCTGCCAAAGGATACGCCGCAGCCCCAAAACGGTGCGCACCTGTGCCAAAAGGCGGACGTATTTTTTGTTTTTTCTGCGAATTGACGTTGCTGCGGGGGGGGTACAATAGATAAAACAGACCGGAGGGGTTCGGTCTGGATGTGAGATACCTTTTTGATAAAAAGGAGGAGAAAAAATGAAACTGTTCAAGAAACTGGCAGCGGTCATGCTGGTGGCTGCTCTGGCACTGACCATGGTGGGCTGCGGTGCAGGCGGCACGGGCTCGGCAATTGATCTGAAGAACGAAGTGCTGAATGTAATCGAAGACAGCTACTGTGCTGACCACAAGGTTGCGACCCACACGACTGCCATGGATGCGGCAGCGGCTGCGCTCATTGAGAAGGCTGCAGCGGATGAAGCAGCAAAAGACGATGATGTTACGGTGAAAGCATTGCTGAAAAAGCAGACCATTGACGGCAATTACATTGCGATCTTTAAACCTTATGGCCAGCTGAGTACGGAATTGATGCAGTATCTCTACATTGGGGAAATGGAAGACACACTTGATAAAGCAATCCAGTACATTGCAAACGAGGGGTACTACAATAATTCTGATACGGCCGTTAAAATTGGCAGCCCTGTAATTGGTGAGGACGATTCGATCGAGATTGGTGCAGCTACGGGTAAGATCAAGGACAAGAACTATCTGGTTCTGCTGGTGAAAAAGGCAGAGGCCTGATCGACCGGCGAAAACAGAACATCGACCTGTAAATAGATTTTAGGAGGAACAAGACCATGAAATTGTTCAAAAAACTGGCTGCTGCTGCACTGGCAGCGGTTCTGGCCCTGTCCATGGTGGGCTGCGGCAATGCGAGTGGCGTCAACTCTACCAAGCAGTTCATTCTGAATTTGATGAGTGATGCTGCAGTGATGACAGATACAGAATGCCACAACACTCCTGAGTTGGACGGCATTGCACAGAAGCTGCTGACCGAAGCCAACGCTGCCTATCAGGATAAAACCCAGACGGATAAGACCGTAGGAGCTCTGATGCAGGCAGCTACGGAAAAAGAGGGCGTCCTGAAGGAAAACACTGGCTATGATATTTCCTTTGTAGAGGACTACAAGTTTAAGTGCAGCATTATTCCTGAAGCTCAAAAACAGGAAATGCTTATGCGGATGATGGATACTATTTATGTAAATAGTGGCGTTGATCGGGATGCAACCAAACGGGATGTTGGCGTTGCTGTTGGTAAAATTGGCGACAAGACCTATGTTGTAGTTGTTGAAACCGAGACCCCGGCTGCCCCTGACACCACTACCAAAAACTAAGCAAACCCCAAACTTTAAAGCATAACAAAAAGGCGCTGGCTCCGGCCAGCGCCTTTTCTGTATCGGTCAACGATCTGCCGACCCGGCAAAAACCACAAAGCCCCCAGCCCGTGCGGCACTGCCGCTCAGGCTGGGGGCTGTTTTTGTGCAGGACGCGGGTGTTACTGCTCGTTCTCGTAGATCTGGATATAACGGGGCGCGTTTTTATCCTGAATGAACAGCAGCGCGGCGGTCAGGGCCACCGCCAGAGCAGTGAGGACGGCGAGCAGTGCTTTGAGAACCTTCATCGTTTCAAGCCTCCTTGGTAAGTCTGGCGCGGAGCGGGGGACGTTCCGCAGTTTTTGGCTGCCCTTAGTATAGCATAATCCGCATACAAAGGCAAACACCGGATGCAGGAAGAAAAATACGGTGGTTAGTTGTATATAACCACGAAAAAATGAAAAGAAAGTTCAGGAAAATGCATCATTTTTGTGCCATTGTCGTTGACTTCCCACGCCAAAATGATACAATAAACATGTTAAGCAGCTGCTGTCCCTGTACCAGTGCGCCTGCATGGGCGTGGGGGCGGCAATTCAAGCAGAATGGGGGATTTGAATTCCATGTTGAACAAGCTGAAACGTGCGGCGCTTGGCGCGCATACGCCGCATGACAAGGCAACTGCTGCAAGCAAACCGATCCCGATGCCTCTGCCCGCGCAGGTACGCATCCTCATGAGCCAGCATATCGGCGCTCCCGCCAAAGCTCTGGTCAAAAAGGGCGACGAGGTGTTCGTTGGCACCAAGATCGGCGAGGCTGGCGGCTTCGTCTCTGCAAACATCCACTCCAGTGTCTCCGGCACGGTTGCCGCAGTGGAGCCCTTCCGTCTGTCCAATGGCCGCATGTGCGACTCTGTCGTCATCAAGACCGATGGCAAACAGACCGTGGATCCGGCTGTCAAGGCACCGGAAGTGACCGATAAGGCCAGCTTCCTCAAGGCTGTGCGTGAGTGCGGCCTGGTCGGTCTGGGCGGCGCAGGCTTCCCGACCGACGTAAAGCTGCAGCCCAAGCAGCAGGTGGATACCCTGCTGATCAACGCTTCCGAGTGCGAAGTGTGGCTGACCAGCGATACGCAGGAGATGCTGAACTGTAGCGATGATATCATCCGCGGCATCAAGGCCGTGCTGCAGTACACCGGCATCCCGAAGTGCGTCATCGGCATTGAGAACAACAAGCCCGAATGCATCGACCTGCTGTGCAAAAAGACCAATGGCGACAGCACCATCGAGGTCAAGCCCCTGCCCAGTGTCTACGGCACCGGCGCAGAGCTGATCCTTATTGAAAAGTGTCTGGGCCGCGAAGTGCCCCACGGCGGTCTGCCCGCAGATGCCGGGGCCATCGTCATGAACGTGACCAGCGTTTCCACCCTTGGCAAGTATCTGGCTACCGGTATGCCGGTGGTCGAGCGCACCATCACTGTGGACGGCGATGCCTGTGCAAAGCCCCAGAACATCGTTGTCCCCGTGGGCACTGCCTATCAGGACATCATTGATTTTGCAGGTGTCAAGGGCGAGCTGGGCAAGGTGGTTGCCGGCGGTGCCATGATGGGCCCCGCTGTGGAGAACCTGAGCTACCCCACCACCAAGACCACCTCCGGCCTGATCTTCCTGAGCAAGGCCGCTGCAGAGCCTGCACCGGTGAATCCCTGCATCCGCTGCGGCCGCTGCGTGGAGTACTGCCCCATGGGTCTGGAGCCTGTGGAGGTCAATCAGGCATACGCTGCACGCGATGTGCAGGAGCTGGGCAAGCTGCATGCAGACTACTGCTTCAACTGCGGCAGCTGCTCTTTCGTCTGCCCGGCAAAGCGCCCTGTTACCCAGATGATGAGTCTGGCAAAGGCGTTCTACCTTGGTGAAATCAAAAAAGGAGGCAATAAGTAATGGATACGAAGCTTATTGTTTCGGCTTCCCCGCATGTGCGCAGCGAAGAGACCACCCAGAGCCTGATGGCCAACGTGATCGTCGCCCTGTGCCCCTGCGTGGTGGCCTCTGCCATCATTTTTGGTATGCGTGCACTGCTGGTAACAGCCGTGTCCGTGGTGGCCTGCGTGGCCTTTGAGTGGCTGTACTGCAAGCTGCTCAAGAAGCCCAATCCCATCAGCGACCTGTCCGCCGTCGTCACCGGCATCATTCTGGCTATGAACGTGCCCGTGGGCATGCCCATCGGCCAGCTCATCATCGGTGATCTGGTGGCCATCGTCATCGTCAAGCAGCTGTTCGGCGGCATCGGCATGAACTTTGCCAACCCCGCTCTGGTGGGCCGTATCGTGCTGTTCATCAGCTTTGCCGGTTCCATGAACAAGTGGGTGTTCCCGGATGCAGCGGTGGACCAGCTGTCCAGCGCTACCCCACTGGCTGTGGCCGATAAGTCTAAGCTGAGCCTGCTGGATCTGTTCATGGGCATCCACGGCGGTGTGCTGGGCGAGACCTGCGCACTGGCCATCGTGCTGGGCCTGATCTATCTGGTGGCCACCAAGACCATCAGCATCGCCATCCCGGCTTCTTACGTCGGCAGCATGTTCGTGTTCTACCTCATTGCTACCCACAGTGTGCACGAGGCTCTGGTTGCCGTGCTGAGCGGCGGCCTGCTGTTCGGTGCCGTGTTTATGGCTACCGACTACGTTACCAGCCCCTTCACCCTGAAGGGCAAGCTGGTGTACGGCGTGGCACTGGGCATCGTCACCTTTGCCATCCGTTACTGGGGCAGCTACACCGAGGGCGTGTCCTTCGCACTGCTGTTCATGAACCTGTGGGTTCCCTACATCAACGATCTGACCCGTCAGACCCCGTATGGCTATATCAAGCCTGCAAAGAAAGCAAAGGAGGGTGCTGGCAAATGAGTAAGTCTTCCAACTGGGAGAGCACCATCAAGCCCATCGTTGTGCTGAGCGTTATCTCCCTGATCGCCAGCCTGCTGCTGGCACTGGTGAACGGCATGACCGCCCCGGTCATTGCCGAGAACACCAAGCGCACCACTCTGGCCGCTTATGTCGGCGTGCTGCCCTCCGTTTCGGATGCCAGCGAGCTGGAAGAAGTGACCGATTACACCACCGCCGGCATCACCGGCGTGGTCAAAGCTCCGGACGGCAGCACTGCCATCAAGGCCGAGGAAAAGGGCTTTGACGGCGGTATCCTGACCGTTATCATGGGCTTTGATGCCAATGGTGCCGAGACCGGCATCTGGGTAGACGCTTCCACCCAGACCAAGGGCATCGGCTCCAACGTGAGCAGTGACGACTTCCTGGCGCAGTTCGACGGCATGGACGGCACCCAGAACATTGTGATGAATCAGGATTACGATGCCTACAGCGGCGCAACCATTTCGTCCACCGCTCTGTTTGCTGCCATCAATGACTGTGTCAACTGCTACAACGAGCTGGCGTAAAGGAGGTTGGTAAGAAATGGCACAAGAAAATAAGTCCAAGGTAAGCATCCTTACCAACGGCATTATCAAAGAAAACCCCGTTCTGCGTCTGGTTCTGGGTACCTGCTCCATTCTGGCAGTTACCACTGCAGTTTCCAGCGCTCTGGGCATGGGTGCCGCCTTCACCTTCGTGCTGGTGTGCTCCAATATCATGATCTCCCTGCTGCGCAAGGTGATCCCCGGCAAGGTGCATCTGCCCTGCTACATCGTCATTATCGCAAGCTTCGTGACCATCGTTCAGATGTTCATGCAGGCTTACATGGAAAGCCTGTACAACGCTCTGGGCGTGTTCCTGCCCCTGATCGTTGTCAACTGTATCATTCTGGGCCGTGCCGAGATGTTCGCCTGCAAGAACAGCATCGTGGACTCCGCACTGGACGGCGTGGGCATGGGCGTTGGCTACACCCTCACCGCTACCCTGATGGCATCCATCCGTGAGATCCTGGGCAGCGGCACATGGCTGGGCTTCCAGGTGATCCCGGAAAGCGTTGCCAAGGTCTCCATCATGACGCAGGCTCCCGGCGCATTCTTCTGCTTTGGCCTGTTGATGGCCGGCTGTGTGTGGCTGGAAGGCAAGCTGGATGCCCGCATCGAGCGCAAGAGCTGCTGCGACCTTGATAACCTGAAGAAGGAGGCAGAATAAGATGTTAGTAAAACTCGCTGCGATCTTCTTCAGCATGATCCTGGTCAACAACTACGTGCTGGTGAAGTTCTACGGTATCTGCCCGTTCCTGGGCGTTTCCAAAAAGCTGGATTCTGCGGTTGGTATGTCCGGTGCCGTCATCTTCGTCATGTTCATGGCAACGGCCGTTACCTTCCCCATCCAGATCTTCATTCTGGACCCGGCTGGTCTGAGCTACCTGCAGACCATCGTGTTCATTCTGGTCATTGCTGTTCTGGTGCAGTTCATCGAGATCTTCCTCAAGAAGTACGTGGTTGCACTGTATAACTCTCTGGGCGTTTACCTGCCCCTGATCACCACCAACTGCTGTGTTCTGGCTGTCACCATTCTGGTCGTGGGCGACTACGGCGCAGATGTGGCTGCTCTGGGCTTCGGTGTTGCTTACATTGAGGCTCTGGTGTGTGCCATCGGCGCAGGCTGCGGCTTCATGCTGGCTATGGTCATGTTCAGCGGCGTGCGCAAGCGCGTGGAAGCCTGCGATCCCCCGGCACCCTTCAAGGGCCTGCCTATCACCCTGATCGCAGCAGCAATCACCAGCCTGTCCTTCATGGGCTTCGGCGGCATCGTCGAAAACCTGTTCAATGTCACGCTGTAAGGGAGGAACAGGATTATGAATATTGTATCTGCTGTTATCCTGTGTACCATCGTGGGCGCAGTCGGCGCGATCGTTCTGGTCGCAGCGTCCAAGTTCATGGCGGTGGAGGAAGACCCCCGCATTGAAGAAGTTACCAACTGCCTTGCCGGTGCAAACTGCGGCGGCTGCGGCTACGCAGGCTGTGCGGACTACGCAAAGGCTGTGGTCATGGACGGCGTGCCCTGCGACAAGTGCGCACCTGGCGGCCCTAAGGCTGCCGCTGCCATTGCCAAGATCATGGGCGGCACGGCCAGCGCTGTGGAAAAGAAGGCGGTTGTCCAGTGTCAGGGCAATTCCGAGCACTGCAAGCCTGCTTATGATTACAAGGGCATCCAGACCTGTGCAGCCGCTGCAGCCCTGTACGGCGGCCCCAAGACCTGCTCCTTTGCCTGCGTTGGTCTGGGCGACTGCACCAAGGTGTGTAAGTTCGATGCCATCCACATTGTGGACGGTGTTGCCAAGGTGGACAAGGACAAGTGCACCGGCTGCGGTGCCTGCGCAAACATCTGCCCCAAGCAGGTCATCATGATCGATGTGGGCGGCCCGCGCAAGCCGGTGGTCATGTGCTCCAACAAGGACAAGGGTGCTGTGGCAAACAAGCTGTGCACCACCTCCTGCATTGCCTGCGGCATGTGCGAGCGCACCTGTAAGTTCGACGCTATCCACGTGGTGGACGGCGTGGCCCGCATCGACTATGACAAGTGCAAGGGCTGCGGCATGTGTGCCCAGAAGTGCCCCAAGCACATCATCCTCTTCCCGCTGAAGGATGACCCCAATCCCCCGAAGCCCGTGGTAAAGCCCGCCGCTCCCGCTGCTGCCCCCGCAGCAAAGCCGGAAGCCAAGGCTGAGGCAAAGCCCGAGACCAAGGCAGAGTAAACTGTAAACCAAAGCCCGCCGTGCAGCGATGCCCGGCGGGCTTTTTGCAACTTTTTGTAAGAAAATCCGGTTGCAATGATGCGGAATTATGGTTAAATAGAAGGAGGATATTTTCACAGAAAGAGGACGATCATGGAACAACAGTCTGCACGCCTGCGGAATACAGGCTTTCTTACTTTCTTCTTCAGTGGCATCTGTGCCATCAGTGCGGGCGTGGTGGTCAGCCTGCTGCAGGAGCGCTACGGCTTTGCCTACGGCATGACCGGCACCCTGCTCTCACTTATGAGTGTGGGTAATCTGCTGGCAGGCCTGCTCATCGGTATGCTGCCCAGTGTACTGGGCATGAAGCCCAGTGTGCTGCTGCTCACCATCGGCTATGCGGTGGGCTACGGCATCATGGGTCTGACCGGTGTAGAGATCCTGCTGGCAGTGGCTTTCTTTGTGGTGGGCATTGCTAGGGGCAGCGTTATGAACACCTGCACCATTCTGGTCAGCGATCACTCTGCCGACCGCACCCGGGGCATGAACCTGATGCACAGCTGCTACGCCTGTGGTGCGCTGCTGTGCCCCTTCCTCATTGCGGCAGCGGCGAAGGTGAGCACTGAGCTGGCGGTGTTCCTGCTGGCGGCACTGGGACTTGTGCTGTGGCTGGTATATGCCTTTACCCCGCTGGGCGGCGGCAAGGCCAGGAATGCCAAGGAAAAGCAGGCCATTGACTGGAGCTTTCTGCGTTCGGCACGGTTCTGGATGCTGACCGGCCTTTTGTTCTTCCAGAACGCTGCAGAGCAGAGCGTCAACGGCTGGATGGTCACTTACTTCAAGGGCAGCGGCATCATTGCGGGCACACTGGCGGCTTACACCGTCACGGTCATGTGGGGTGCCACGCTGGTGGCCCGTCTGCTGATCGCATTCGTGTTCCCGTTCAAGAGCCCGCGCAAGGCCATGGTGGGCATGAGCGTGCTGTGCACCTTCTTCTATGTGCTGCTGGTCATGGCCCACACGCAGGGCATGGCCATCGTGCTGCTGTTTGCGTTTGCGTTCTCCATGGCGGGCCTGAACCCCACCGCCGTGGCCAGCGCAGGCCGCATGACCAGCGTGACCAGCATGGGCATCATGCTGCCGGTGGCATCCAGCGGTGCCATCCTCATGCCGTGGATCATTGGCATCGTAGCCGAAAAGGCTGGCCTTGCCGCCGGTATGGCTTCCAACATCGTGCCCTGCGTGGGGCTGATTATTTTCACCCTGCTGGTGGCTAGATTGCCGGAGGAATAAACCCTCTCAGGGGAGCTGGCATTGCACAGCAATGACTGAGAGGGTTATTTCTCAATGCCTCTGGCCTTCGCGCTGAACTCGCACCCGCAGTAATCCTGCCGGTACAGGCCGTATTCCTCCGAAAGCTGCAGGCTGCGCAGGTAGCCGTTGTGCTTTTTGAAGTCCGAAGGCAGATGCTTTACGCCGAACTCGGCTTCCAGCTCCTGCCCGATGGCATTGATGCGCTTGGCATCTTTATGCGGGCTGATGGACAGCGTGGTGGTGAACCAGTCGAAGCCGTTCTCACTGGCGTATTGCGCCGCCCGGCGCATCCGCAGCCGGTAGCAGATCGTGCACCGACTGCCCCGCTCCGGCTCGTTTTCAAGGCCGGTGACGGCGGTGTAGAACTCCTGCGGGTCGTAGTGGTCCTCCACCACGGTCACGCCCAGAGGATGGGCTGCTGCCACGAACTTCTTCAGCTCTTCGCCGCGGCGGTAGTATTCCTCTGCAGGCCATGTGTTGGGGTTATAGTAAAGCACTGTGATCTCAAAATACTGGCACAGCTGTTCCAGCACTGCGCTGGAGCAGGGGCCGCAGCAGGCGTGGAGCAAAAGGCGCGGCCGGGTGCCGTCCAGCGTTTTGAGCACGGCATCCATCTGCTGTGCAAAATTCAATTGAGTTGCCATTTTTATCATCCTTTGCTATACTGATTGAGAAAATTCCTTAAAAAGCTCGCCCTTTCGGGGGAGCTGGCATTGCACAGCAATGACTGAGAGGGTTTGCTTTCTTATTATAACATATTCCGCTTGAAAATACAGGAGGCACCATGACACAGGAAAAGATCGCCCGCATCAACGAGCTGGCAAAAAAGAGCAAGACCACCGGCCTGACCGAGGCCGAAAAGGCAGAGCAGCAGGCCCTGCGCCGCGAATACATCGACGACATGAAGGCCAGCCTGCGCGCGCAGCTGGCCAACACCTCCATTCAGGAGCCGGACGGCACTATCCACAAGGTAATCCGCCGTGCCGACCTTGAGAAGCCCCGCAGCTGAACGCACAATTTTACGCGCACTTTTTTGGAGGAAAACGCAGCCAAAAGCTGTGTTTTCCTCTTTTTTTGCACGGCGATCTGTGCTATACTATACTTGCATTGGTATGTGCTTTGTGTATGCCTGCTGATGTGTTTTCCCAAGGTGGCGTATCCCGGGCAAGGTGCACGGAAAAGGCTGTCTTTTGAAAAAATGATAAAGAGGTCATTTATTATGCTTACTGCAATTACGGGTATCAACTGGGGCGATGAAGGCAAGGGCCGCATGGTCGACCTCATCAGCCAGGAGTATGACATCGTTGCACGTTATCAGGGCGGCAACAACGCCGGTCACACGGTCAAGAACGAGCGCGGCAAGTTCGTGCTGAATCTGCTGCCCTCCGGCATCCTGCGTCCGAACGTGGTCTGCGTTATGGGCAACGGCATGGTCATCGACCCGCATCATCTGGACGGCGAGATCAACAAGCTGCGGGAGCAGGGCGTTGAGATCAGCCCGGCAAACCTGAAGATCTCCGACCGTGCAACCATCACCATGCCCTACCATGTGGAGCAGGACGGTCTGGAAGAAGCACGTCTGTCCAAGACCGGCGCACAGTTCGGCTCCACCAAGCGCGGCATTGCCTACGCTTACGGCGACAAGTACATGAAGAAGACCCTGCGCATGGGCGACCTGCTGCATCTGGACGACGCTGTGAAGAAGCGCCTCGTCACCATGGTGGATTCCAAGAATCTGGTGATGGAGGGCAGCTACAACGCAGCTCCCATCAGCGTGGATGAGATGTGGGCATGGCTCGAAAAGTATGCCGCCATCTTCAAGGATTACATCTGCGATGTGGGCCAGTATCTGGCCGATGCAGACGCTGCAGGCAAGAAGGTCCTGTTCGAGGCTCAGCTGGGCGCTCTGCGCGACATCGATTTCGGCATTTACCCCTATACCACCTCTTCCAACGTCATCGGTGCTTACGCTCCCATCGGCGCAGGCATCCCGGGCCACAAGCTGCACAACTCCATCGGCGTGATGAAGGCTTACTCCTCCTGCGTGGGTGACGGCCCCTTCACTGCCGAGCTGGCTATGACCGAAGAGGAAAAGCACGACCTGCGTGAGGCTGGCCACGAGTACGGTGCAGCCACCGGCCGTCCCCGCCGCGTTGGCCCCATCGATCTGGTGGCAAGCCGCTACGGCGTGTTCTGCCAGGGCTGCGATGAAGTTGCTCTGACCCTGCTGGACGTGCTGGACTACATGGAAAAGATCCCCATGGTCACTGCCTACAAGCTGACCGATGGCAGCACCACCACCCGCTTCCCCATGGGCGAAGCTCTGGACACCGCACAGCCTGTGGTGGAGTACCTGCCCGGCTGGCACTGCGATATCACCGCAGCCCGCAAGTGGGAAGACCTGCCCAAGGAAGCACGCGATTACGTGGAATATCTGGAAAAGGCTGTCGGCTGCAAGATCACCTACATCTCTGTGGGTGCCGAGCGTGAGGCTTATATCCACCACGTATGATCCCCTGCAAAGCTCCTGAATGATTCAGAAAAGGAAGCGTCACAGATGTTTGATATCATTACCGACAGCGCATGCGACCTGACGCTGGACACTGCCAAACAGCTCCAAATCGAGGTCGTGCCCTTCTATGTCTCGCTGGACGGCGAGCACTACCGCAAAGAAGGCAAGGAGATCGCCGTGCGGGACTTCTACCAGTTCATGGTGGACAACCCTTCGGCCTACCCAAAAACCAGCCTTGCTTCCATTGAGGACTTTGAGCAGGCATTCCGTGCCCATGCTGCTGCTGGCCGGGATGTGCTGTGTCTGGTGTTCACCAGCAAGATGAGCGGCTGTGTGGGCAGCGCCCGCAATGCCCGGGATCTGGTGCTGGAAGATTTCCCCGATGCCCGCATTGAGGTCATTGACAGCGCGGCGGCTACCGTTACCGAGTCCACCATGGTGGAAAACGCCGTGGCCATGCGGGACGCAGGCTGCACGCTGGACGAGACTGTGACATGGCTGGAAGCAGAGAAAGCTACCAACCAGATCTTCTTCACGGTAGGCAATCTGGACTATCTCATTAAGGGCGGCCGCATTGGCAAGGTGACGGGCCGTGCAGCCAACATGCTGGGCATCAAGCCGATGATCCTGTTCAAGGATGGCGAGATCTTCTCCGGCGGTGTGGCACGCGGCCGACAGAAGAGCTTTGAAAAAGCGCTGGAACAGCTGATGAACTATCTGGATGCCCACGGCGGCACCCCGGACGACTACCGCATCACCGTAGGCTACGGCTACGACGAAGAGGAAGGCAAGCGCCTGTGGATGCAGACCCGCGCGGCCCTGCGTGCAAAGTACCCCGGCGCTCAGTGCGAAGTGGGCCTGTTGCAGATCGGCTGCACCATTGCCGTGCACACCGGCCCCTATGCGCTGGGCATGGGCGTGATGCGCCGCTGGAAAAAGCAGGGCTGAACGTAAAGCCTTGACAAATTTATAAAAAGTAACTATACTACAAATAGAAAAGGCACTGCGACAAGCGGTCAGCCCTTTTGGGTTATAGTTCTAAAACGAACCGTCACCGGCCAGGGTGGCGGTTCATCTTTTACCTTTTGTGATCCGCAGCGTGAACGTAAGCCCAAGCAGATGGAACGTAAAAGTAATAGGCATGACTCTCACCTCCTTTCGGAAGCGAGGGCTGAACCGCCTGCCGTTGTATGCAGTGCCTTGCTGCTTACAGAAGCAGCAAGGATAGAGTATCATATCATTCGACAAATTGCAAGGATGCACTGCACGGCTGAAAAGCTGTGTGGTGCTTTTTTTGTTGAAAAAATTATGATTTGCAAACTTTTTATGAACCCTATTGACAAAGTGGGGAAACAGGAGTATAGTTTTAGCAGTCGAACAGATAGAGTGCTAAAACAAGCAAAACCAGTTCGGCAGGAGGTGCTTGAAACCGTGAAACAACTGAAGAATAGCCGCTGCTTCCCGTTCGGCAGCATCTCTGCACCGGGCTTTTAGCAGACGACTATCATGTCCGCTAAAATAAACCTTCCGGTATGAATGGAGGCTTGACTTTATGAATACCAATCAATATACACAGAAAACGCTGGAGGCTTTGCAGGCAGCGCAGCAGCTGGCTGTGGAGTACCAGCACAATCAATTGGAACCTGAACATCTGCTGCACGCCCTCGCTTCGCAGGAGCAGGGCCTGATCCCGCAGCTGCTGCAGAAGCTGAATGTTGACCCCGGCAGTTTTGCTGCCGCCGTGGCCGAAAAGCTTTCGGCTCTGCCTCGGGTCTCCGGCTCCGGCCGTGACCCCGACAAGGTCTATATCTCGCAGGCTGCCGATAAGGTGCTCAGCGCCGCCGCCCGAGAAGCCAAGGCCATGAAGGACGACTATATCAGCGTGGAGCATGTGTTCCTGGGTCTGCTGGACGAGCAGACCCAGAACACCACCGAGTTGTTCCGTGCGTTCAGCATCACGAAAGATAAGTTCCTGCAGCAACTGACGGCTGTGCGCGGCAACCAGCGTGTGACCAACGACAATCCCGAGGAGACCTACAACGCCCTGCAGAAGTATGGTCAGGATCTGGTAGACCTTGCCCGCAAGCAGAAGCTGGACCCCGTCATCGGCCGTGATCAGGAGATCCGCAACGTGATCCGCATCCTGTCCCGTAAGACCAAGAACAACCCCTGCCTGATCGGTGAACCCGGCGTTGGCAAGACCGCCATTGCAGAGGGTCTTGCACAGCGTATCGTGCGCGGCGATGTGCCCGAAAACCTGAAGGACCGCATCGTGTTCAGTCTGGACATGGGCGCTCTGGTGGCCGGTGCAAAGTACCGCGGCGAGTTCGAGGAGCGCCTGAAGAGCGTGCTGAACGAGGTGAAGAAGAGCGAGGGCAAGATCATCCTCTTCATCGATGAGCTGCACACCATCGTGGGTGCCGGCAAGACCGATGGTGCCATGGACGCGGGCAACCTGCTCAAGCCCATGCTGGCCCGGGGCGAGCTGCACTGCATCGGTGCCACCACGCTGGACGAGTACCGCCAGTATATCGAGAAAGACCCCGCTCTGGAGCGCCGCTTCCAGCCGGTACAGGTGGATGAGCCCACCGTGGAGGACACCATCTCCATCCTGCGCGGCCTGAAGGAACGCTACGAGGTGTTCCACGGCGTGAAGATCAACGACAGCGCCCTGATCGCCGCTGCCACCCTTTCCGACCGCTATATCACCGATCGTTTCCTGCCGGATAAGGCCATCGACCTTGTGGATGAAGCCTGCGCCATGATCAAGACCGAGATGGACAGCATGCCCAGCGAGATGGACGATCTGGCCCACCGCATCACCCAGCTGCAGATCGAGCAGGTGAGCCTGAAAAAGGAGACCGATGCCCTGAGCCAGAGCCGCCTGAAGGATCTGGAAAAGGAGCTGGCCGAGCTGCAGGACAAGTTCCGCAGCATGAAGGCAAAGTGGGAGAACGAGAAGAACGCCATCGGCAAGGTGCAATCCCTGCGTGAGCAGATCGAGCAGACCAATGCCGACATTGAAAAGGCTCAGCGCGAGTACGACCTGAACAAGGCCGCTGAGCTGAAATACGGCAAGCTGCCCCAGCTGCAGAAACAGCTGGAAGAGGAAGAGAAGATCGCCGCCGCCAAGAAGGAGGACAGCCTGCTGCGTGACCGCGTGACCGATGAGGAAATCGCCCGCATCGTGGCCCGCTGGACCGGCATCCCGGTGGAGAAACTGGTGGAGGGTGAGCGCGAGAAGCTGCTGCATCTGGACGATGTGCTGCACCAGCGGGTCATCGGTCAGGACGAGGCTGTGACCAAGGTGAGCGAGGCCATCCTGCGCAGCCGCGCCGGTATCGCCAACCCCAACCGCCCCATCGGCAGCTTCCTGTTCCTCGGCCCCACCGGCGTTGGCAAGACTGAGCTGGCCAAGGCACTGGCACAGGCCCTGTTTGACGACGAGCGCAACATGGTGCGAATCGATATGACCGAGTATATGGAGAAGTTCAGCGTCAGCCGTCTGATCGGCGCGCCTCCGGGATATGTCGGTTACGAAGAGGGCGGCCAGCTGACTGAGGCTGTGCGCCGCAAGCCCTACAGCGTGGTGCTGTTCGATGAGGTGGAAAAAGCCCACCCCGATGTGTTCAACATCCTGCTGCAGGTGCTGGACGATGGCCGCATCACCGACAGTCAGGGCCGCACCGTGGACTTCAAGAACACGGTCATCATCCTCACCTCCAATCTGGGCAGCGACATCATCCTGAACGATCTGGAGCAGCGCCGTGCCAACGGCTCCAACGAGCTGAGCGAGGAAGCAAAGCACCAGATCGACCAGCTGCTGAAGAGCAAGTTCCGCCCCGAATTTCTGAACCGTCTGGATGAGATCGTCTACTACAAGAGCCTGACCAAGGACGAGATGCGCAAGATCGTGGATCTGCAGCTGCAGGATCTGCGCAAGCGCATGGAGGAGAGCAAGCACCTCAAGCTGGAGGTCACCACCGCTGCCAAGGACTTCATCATCGATTCTGCTTACGACAGCGTCTATGGCGCACGTCCCATCAAGCGGTTCATCCAGAGCCGCGTGGAGACCCTGATCGCCAAGGCCATCATTCAGGGCAGCTATACCGAGGGCAACACCCTGACGGTAGACTGCGAGAATGGCGCTTTGACCCTGCGATAATGTAAATTTTACCTGTTCTGTACGGACTTTGCGGCAAGAAAGCTTGCACCACCGTACAGAATATGGTATGATTACAAATAACATTGATGTGCTTTTCATCGCGGAACAGCAACGATGGGGAGCACATTTTTGTATACGGAAAGAACTCCTTCCGTCATCGCGCGGCAAGGCTCCCTCTTTGAGGGAGCTGGCTGCGAAGCAGACTGAGGGAGTCTGTTCTTTAATAAAAAACAGAAAGTTGAGTGTGATTTCCCTTTTTATGGACGATGGCAGTATTACGCTTTTAGCGGCGTTGATCATTCTGGTGGCATTTTCCGCCTTTTTCTCCGCCTCTGAGACCGCATTTTCTTCCCTGAACCAGATCCGCCTGAAAAGCCGTGCTGAGGACGGCGATTCGGCAGCAGCCCGCGTGCTGGCTATGTCGGAAAAGTACGACAAGCTGCTCTCCACCATCCTCATCGGCAACAATATCGTCAACATTGCCGCAGCATCCATTGGCACAGTGCTGTTCACCCGCCTGCTGGACCCGGAGCGGGGCGCGACGGTGTCCACCATAGTGCTGACCGTGGTGGTGCTGATCTTTGGCGAGGTGACCCCCAAGAGTCTTGCCAAGGAGATGCCGGAGACGGTTGCTACGGCAGTGTCGCCCTTTTTGAACCTGCTGCTGATCCTGTTTACCCCGCTGACCTGGCTGTTCACCCAGTGGAAGCGCCTGCTGGGGCATTTCATCCACAGCACCGAGGAGGACACCATCACCGAGGGTGAGCTGATGACCATGGTCAGCGAGGCCGAGAACGACGGCGAGCTGACCGACCGGGAAAGCCAGCTCATCCGCAGCGCCATTGAGTTCGACGATGTGGAGGTGGAGGAGATCCTCACGCCCCGCGTGGATGTGATCGCGGTGGAGGACGACCTCTCGCTGGATGAGGTGGCCGACACCTTTGCGGAATCGGGATATTCCCGTCTGCCCGTCTACCACGGCACCATTGACAACATCATCGGTGTGGTACATGAAAAGGACTTTTACCTTGGCCGTCTGCGCAAGGATACCACGCTGGAAGACCTTGTGAAGCCCACCCTTTATACCACCGGCTCCACCCAGATCTCCCAGCTGCTGCGCACCCTGCGCGAGCAGCACCATCACATGGCGGTGGTGGTGGACGAGTACGGCGGCACCGAGGGCATCATCACGCTGGAAGATATTCTGGAAGAGCTGGTAGGCGAGATCTGGGACGAGCACGACGAAGCGACCGAGGACTTCCGCAGGCAGTCGGACGGCAGCTGGATCGTGCTGGGCAGTGCCGGTGTGGACGACCTGTATGAGAGGCTGGGCCTGCCGGAGGATGAGGACATCGATTCCAATACGGTGAACGGTCTGGTGCAGGAAAAAACCTGCCATCTGCCCAAGGTGGGCGACCGGTTCACGCTGGGCGAGTACGACGGTGTTGTTACCCGCACGGCCAAGCGCCGCGTGACCGAGGTGCGCCTGACCCCGGCGGAAAAGCCGGAACCGAAGAAGGAAGAAGACGAAAAGCCGCACTTCAACCGGCTGACCAATAAGTAAATCTAAGGGAGGATGCCGTTTTCCAATACGGCCCTATCCTGTGAAAATGCAAACTCCGGCAGACCGCAGTCTGCCGGAGTTTGCTTTGTAAAAATAATTGTTCCGCTGAATAGGGCTGGAGCGAAGCGGAAGCCATTAAATGGTTTTGCTTTCCGCCTGCAGATAGGTATACAATGCTCCCACCTGATTGGCTTCGCTGCTGAAATGGCAGGGCACGATCTCGCAGCGGGGCAGACCGATCATGTAAGGTGATTCCCCACGGGAAGCAAACAGCCCGGCATATACCCGGCGCAGATCGTCCAGCAGCAGCGGCTGCTTGCTGATGCCGCCGCCGATGGCTACCTTTTCAACATCCAGCAATACGGTCAGGTTGTAGATCTGCACGGCCACCATCTTGCAGAACCGTTCCAGCACTTCCAGCGCTTCCGGCTCGGCGGCATTGGCGGCATCAAAAAAGAGTTTACCGTTCATGGGGGCATCGGCGGGCAGGCCCTTGCGGGCGCGGTACCACTTGAGCAGGTATTTGGTGCTGCACTGGCAGGCCATGGTTTTTTCGGTATTCTCCCACTCGTCGGCGTTGGTGTTCACAAAGCTGTACTCTCCTGCGGTAAAGTGCATGCCGCGCACCAGCTGGCCATTGGCAATGATGCCGCCGCCCACGCCGGTGCCGATGATAAACACTGCCGCATTGCAGCAGCCCTGCAAGGCACCGGCCCGCAGCTCTGCAATGGCTGCAGCCTTGCCGTCGTTTTCCAGCGTGACACGGCAGCCGCATCTTTCGCGCACCAGCTGCCCCACCTGCGTGCCGGTGTTGTACAGAAGTGCCCCGCCGTTGGAGACATAGCCGGTGTTGGCATCCACAAAGCCGGGCAGCGCCATGGCGATACCGTCCACTTCATCCTTATGCGGTGCATACAGAGCGTATATTGTGTCGAGAAAATGCTCCTGCGTATCCTGCGGCGTGGGCACGGAACCGGTATCGAAACGGTTCATCTGCTCGTCCATGACCGAATATTTGATCTCGGTGCCTCCTACGTCAAAAACCATGACCTTCATTGCTGTTCCCTCCGCAAAGCTGATCTTCTTCCTTATTATGGCAAATGCGTGCAAAAAAGTAAAGCCATCCGCAACATGCCGCGAATAGCTTTACTTTAATTTAGAGCTTGCTCAGCTGCGGGCCCTGTGCGGTATCCTTGACCGCCCAGCCCAGTTCGGTCAGCTGTGCACGGATGGCATCAGCAGTGGCCCAGTCCTTGGCCTTCTTGGCGGCGGCACGCTTCTCTACCAGCTCAGTCACCTCGGCGGGCACCTCGTCATTCTTGCGGTTGTACAGCAGGCCCAGTACGCCGGTGATCTCGTCGAACGCAGCGGCGGCGGTCTGCAGGGCATCCTTGGAGGAAACAGCCGACAGCGTGTTGATCTCCTTGACCAGATCGAACACGGCAGCCAGTGCATCCGGGGTGTTCAGGTCATCGTCCATGGCAGTGCAGAACTTGGTGCGGGCCTCGGCAGCCTTTTCCTTCAGAGTCTCGTCGGTGCCAAAGGCATCCTTGGTCAGGGCAAAGTCCAGATTTTCGCGGCAGGTGTACAGGCGCTCGAGACTGTTCTTGCAGCTCTCGATGAGATCCACGGTGTAGTTCAGCGGCATCCGGTAGCCTGCGGTCAGCATGAAGTAGCGGATGGGCTCGTAGCCGTAAATGTCCGCCACATCGCGCACGGTAAAGAAGTTGTGCAGGCTCTTGGACATCTTCTGATTGTCCACGTTGATGAAGCCGTTGTGCATCCAGTAGCGGGCAAAGGTGCAGCCGTTGGCGCACTCGCTCTGTGCGATCTCATTCTCGTGGTGGGGGAAGATCAGGTCCTGACCGCCGCAGTGCAGATCGATGGTCTTACCCAGATGGGTGCGGCTCATGGCGCTGCACTCGATATGCCAGCCCGGACGGCCCATGCCGTAGGGGCTTTCCCATGCAGGTTCACCGGGCTTTGCGGCCTTCCACACGGCAAAGTCTGCGGGGTCCTCCTTCAGGTCGTCGTCCATCTGGCTGCGCAGCTCACGGTTGCCGCTCTCCAGATCGTCCAGCTTCAGGTGGCTCAGCTTGCCGTACTCGGGATCGCTCTTCACCCGGAAGTACACATCGCCGTTTTTGGCAACATAAGCGTGGCCGGAGTCGATCAGATCCTTCACGATATCCAGGATCTGCTGGATATGCTCGGTAGCCCGGGGCTGGACGGTGGGCTTTTTGCAGTTGAGGCCGGCGGCATCCTTGAGGTACTCGGCCTCAAAGCGCTGGGCGACCTCCTTCATGGAGGTGCCCTCTTCCTGTCCCTTCTTAATGAGCTTATCGTCGATATCGGTGATGTTGGAAACATAGAACACCTTGTTGCCGCGGTACTCAAGGTAGCGGCGCAGGGTATCGAACACGATCAGCGGGCGGGCGTTGCCGATGTGGATATAGTTATAAACGGTAGGGCCGCAGACATAGATGCGGTATTCACCGGGCACCTGCGGCACGAATTCTTCTTTCTGGCGGGTCAGCGTATTGAAAATCTGCATGGCTGTTTCTCCTTTTTTACTTTTTTCATTATAACGGTGTACAGAAGGGAAGTCAAGAAAAAACGACCGCTCCCGGCGCATTCTGCACACCGGAAACGGTCGTTTTTCAAATCAGGAGCTTAGCCGGGATACCGGCTCACTTCCAGCAGCTCTTCTGCACGCTTCACCTGCTCCGCGGTGGGCGGCACGGCATCCGGCAGTGGATAAGGGATGCCCAGCTTCTGCCACTTGAACAGGCCCAGCGTGTGGTAGGGCAGTACCTCCACCCGCTGCACCGTTTTCAGGCTGCGGATGAAGTCTGCGGTCCTGCGCAGGCCCTCCTCGTCGTCGGTCAGGCCGGGTACCAGCACATGCCGGATCCACAGCGGGATGCCGAGGTCAGAAATATGCCGCGCCATCGCAAGGATGTTGGCATTGTCTTTGCCGGTGAGCTGCCGGTGGCGTTCCGGGTCGATCTCCTTCAGGTCGAGAATGACCAGACTGGTGGACTTCATCAGCCGGTCGAAACCGGCCAGATAATCCGGGTCATCGGGCCGGAAGGGCTGCCCGGCGGTATCCAGAGCCGTGTGCACGCCTTTGGAGCGGGCCAGCTCGAAGAATGCCGTCAGGAACTCCATCTGGCGCAGCGGCTCGCCGCCGCTGACCGTGATGCCGCCCTTCTTGCCCCAGTAGTTGCGGTAGCGGTAGACCCGCTGGAACAGCTTTTCTGCCGTCCATTCCTCGCCGCCCTCCGCAGCCCACGTTTCCGGGTTGTGGCAGTATTTGCACCGCAGGGCACACCCCTGCAAAAACACCACAAAGCGCACACCGGGGCCGTCCACAGAGCCGAAGGATTCCAGCGAGTGGACATAGCCGATGGGGTTACAGAGCTGCATGGCAGGTGCGGGAGATAACGTCCATCTGCTGCTCGCGGGTCAGGTCGATGAACTTGACGGCGTAGCCGGAGACGCGGATGGTGAAGTTGGCGTACTCCTCCTTCTCGGGGTGCTCCATGGCATCCAGCAGCTTCTCCTTGCCAAAGACGTTCACGTTCAGGTGGTGTGCGCCCTGATCGAAGTAGCCGTCCATGACCTGTACCAGATTCTCCACACGCTCGCCTTCACTGTGGCCCAGAGCGTCCGGGTTGATGGTCTGGGTGTTGGAGATGCCGTCCAGTGCCCAGTGGTAGGGCAGCTTTGCCACCGAGTTCAGGGAAGCCAGCAGGCCGTTCTGCTCTGCGCCGTAGCTGGGGTTTGCACCGGGAGCAAACGGGGTGAAGGCGGCACGGCCATCGGGCAGAGCGCCGGTGTACTTGCCGTACACCACGTTGGAGGTGATGGTCAGGATGGAGGTGGTTGCCTCGGAGTTGCGGTAGGTGTGGCGCTTCTTGATCATCTCCAGGAAGGTGCGCAGCAGCCACACGCCGATCTCGTCGGCGCGGTCATCATCGTTGCCGTACTTGGGGAAGTCGCCCTCCACCTCAAAGCCGGTGGCAAGGCCGCTCTCGTCACGCACCACCTTCACCTTGGCGTACTTGATGGCGCTCAGGGAGTCGATGACGTGGGAGAAGCCTGCAATGCCGGTGGCAAAGGTGCGGCGCACATCGGTGTCGATAAGGGCCATCTCGGCTTCCTCATAGTAGTATTTGTCGTGCATATACTGGATCAGGTTCAGCACATTGACGTACAGGCCAGCCAGCCAGTCCAGCATCTGGACATACTTGGGCAGAACCTCGTCGTAGTTCAGGTACTCGCTGGTGATGGGGGCATAGTTGGGGCCGCACTGCTCGTGGCTCTTCTCGTCCACACCGCCGTTGATGGCGTACAGCAGGCACTTGGCAAGGTTGGCGCGGGCACCAAAGAACTGCATCTCCTTGCCGGTCTGGGTGGCAGACACGCAGCAGCAGATGGAGTAATCATCGCCCCACACAGGCTTCATCACGTCGTCGTTCTCGTACTGGACAGAGCTGGTATCGATGGACACCTTAGCGGCATATTTCTTGAAGCTCTCCGGCAGGGCGGAGGAGTACAGAACGGTCAGGTTCGGCTCCGGTGCGGGGCCCATGTTTTCCAGCGTGTGCAGGAAGCGGTAGCAGTTCTTGGTGACCATGCTGCGGCCATCCATGCCGATGCCGCCCACTTCCAGCGTTGCCCACACGGGGTCGCCGGAGAACAGCTGGTTGTAGCTGGGGATGCGGGCAAACTTGACCATGCGGAACTTCATGACCATGTGGTCGATCAGCTCCTGAGCCTGGCTCTCGGTCAGGGTGCCGTTGTCCAGATCGCGCTGGATGTAGATATCCAGGAAGGTGGAGATGCGGCCCACGCTCATGGCGGCGCCGTTCTGGGTCTTGATGGCGGCAAGATACCCGAAGTACAGCCACTGGCAGGCCTCCTTGGCGTTCTTTGCGGGCTGAGAGATATCATAGCCGTAGGCCTCGGCCATCTTCTTCATGCCCTTCAGGGCACTGATCTGGCGGGCAATCTCCTCGCGCAGGCGGATCACGTCGTCGGTCATGGTGCCGTCGCCGCAGTTGGCAAAGTCCTCCTGCTTGAACTTGATCAGTGCATCGATGCCGTACAGGGCCACGCGGCGGTAGTCGCCCACGATGCGGCCGCGGCCGTAGGTGTCCGGCAGGCCGGTGATGATGTGGGTGTGGCGGGCTGCCTTCATTTCAGGAGTGTAGGCATCAAACACAGCCTGATTGTGGGTGCGGGTGTAGTCGGTAAAGATCTTGTGCAGCTCGGCGCTGGGCTGGTAGCCGTAGGTGGTGCAGGCCTGCTCTGCCATCTTGATGCCGCCGTAGGGCATGAAGGCGCGCTTGAGGGGCTTGTCGGTCTGCAGACCCACGATCTGCTCCAGATCCTTCAGGCTTTCATCGATATAGCCGGGGCCGTAAGCAGTCAGGCTGCTGACCACTTCGGTCTCCATATCCAGCACGCCGCCCTTGGCGCGCTCGGCCTTCTGCAGCTTCTGCAGGGCACCCCACAGCTTGTCGGTCGCCTCGGTGGGGCCGGCCAGAAAGCTTTCGTCGCCGTCATACGGGGTGTAGTTCTTCTGGATGAAGTCGCGCACATTGACTTCTTCTTTCCAGATGCGGCCCTCAAAGCCTTCCCACTGTTCAAAATTGATCATTGGAACCTCCTTGCTCCATTACGCAGTTAGCGTATTCTAACTAATGAGCCTTTGAAAAACCGCTCTGTATTGGCGGCTTTCTGGGGGCAAAACGGTCTTGAACTGCCGGTTGCGGCAGCCCCGACTACAAGGTGTAGACAAAAATGAAAACCTGCCCACAAAATCTTGCGTTACTATAATAGCAAGAACCACTTTAAAAAGCAATAGATAACAAGTGGGTTTTCTTCCAAAGCAAAGGGCTTTCTTTGGGCAGAATGTAGAAAAAGCGCCGAAATCCCGGCGGTGCACCTATTTTGCGAAAAAAATCGAAAAATAAGGGTTGACAAGACTAACCGGCTGTGGTATTCTGTTCTCGCAACGAGGTTAGACAAATCTAACCACGTTGCACCAGAAAAGCAGATGCTTCTGCAAAAGTGTCTGTGAAAAACCGGTTTGTGTAATGGACACAGACCCCAAGTTTGTCGTGGCGAGGCCACTCCATCTTGCTTACGCAAGACCGCTTTGTGGCTTAAAAGCCCCACTGGGGCTTTCATTGCTGCGCAAACGCCAATTCCTCCATTCCATTCTCTTTTTTCAAGTGAGCTGTGGTTTTAGTTTGCTCCCACGGCTCGATGCGCGGCATTCGGTGTGATTGGTACCGCACCAAGTGCAAAAGAAAAACAAAAACGGGACATGCAGCTTGACCACCTGCGTGCCCCGTTTTTTGTTTTTAACTCCTTCAGTCATGGCTGATGCCATGCCAGCTCCCTCAAAGAGGGAGCCCTTGGCAGTGCGGAAAACTTTACGGTTTTGCCAAAGCCTCCCTCATTGAGGGAGGTGGATGCGAGTGCAGCGAGCAGACGGAAGGAGTTTTACTTCACGATCTCCGCCAGCTTTTGATACACTTCCTCCGCGCCGCCCTTGGGCGTTTTGATCTTCACGAACTGGCTGTTCACGATGGCGGTGCCATCGGAGTAGACGGTGAACAGGAGGTTATTGTTTTCGGCATCATCGTAGTAGCTCACAGTGACGGAATCCACCGGGTATTCGTGGCTGTAGGAGGAATACTGCTGGTTGAACCGCTTGACGCAGGTAAGGCCGGAAAGCACGTTTGCGATCTGCTGATAGGCAGGGTCGTCGGCAGAAAGCAGCTGAACATCCATCTCTGCGGAGCGGGCAAAGTTCTGAATGTGCTCCACCCGGACACTGGCCTGTGTGCTGGCCTTGATCCCGGATGCAAGGTCGACTTTTGCGGAAGGAAAGATCAGCACCAGTGCAAGCAGCACTAAAATGACAATGCCGAACCGGGACAGGATGCTCTTATCTTTCATGGCGGGTCAATCCTCCTTTGGCGGCTCCAGATCGGTCAGATGCCGCTGAGCGATGAAGAAGCCCACGGCGCTGGCGGCGAACACCACATAATAGCTGGCGATGCGGTAGAGCATCATCACGCTCATCACCTCGCCGCGCTCCAGAAAGCTGCCGAACACCAGCAGGAATGCCGTCTCGATGGAGCCCATGCCGGCCACATTGGGCAGGGCGTTGGACAAAAACAGCATCAGGCTGGTGAGCAGCTGCACCTGCAAAAAGCTCAGAGGGGAAAGCCCCATGAACCGGATGCACAGGTAAGGCAGGCAGAACAGCCCGAACAGCTTGACCGCCTGCAATGCCAGAATTTCGGCGCAGCGGGGCTTATCTGCCAGCAGACGGCGGCTCTCCTCGCCCAGAACATCCAGCTGCTGCTGCCAGTCGGCGCGGCGCTGCTGCCATTTTTCCGTTTTGGGCAGCAGACGCATCAGCCAGCGGGCAAGGTCCTGCACCAGCGGCGATACGCACACCAGCACCAGCACCACAATGATGGCCGCCACTACAGCGTATGCCATGGGCAGATAATTCATCACACCGGTGGTGTTGGCGGCAAGCCATCTGTGCTGAACCAGCAGCATCACCGTGGCGTACAGCAGCACGGCGGATTTGTGGAACACGTACTGCAGGGTCATCAGGCCCACGCCCGGGCCAACCGGCAGGCCGCAGCGGTGCAGATACCATGTCTGCACCGGCACTGCACCTGCGCCCAGTGTGACCACATTGCCAAAGGTGCCGCACCACGCGGTATCGATGCCCTGCCAGAGCCTGAAGCCCGGGATGCGGCTGCGCACGATGACCCACGCCACGCACCCCTCCAGCAGCGGGTAGCTGAGGCCGATGGCCAGCACCACCAGCACCTGCCATGCGGACAGCTGCGAAAGCGCTGCAGTGATCTCGGCCCATTGGTCCTTGAACAGCAGCACGATGATGCCGGTAAGTGCGGCGAGCACCAGCAGCGAGATCACTGTCTTTTTGCGGGAAGGTGCGGCAGAGGCGGGTTGGCTCATAGAGAGAACAGGCTCCTTTCAGGCGGAATGATTTGATAAAAGTATAACACACGCGGCCTGTGTCTTTGTGAACGGAACTGGAATTTTCTTGTGCAATTTTGATGGAATGATAAAAAGGCAAGGGCGGATGCACGCATCGACCCTTGCCTTTATCTTGTTTTTAGCCTGTTGATTCGTTCACCAGCCGTGTCAGGGTGGCAACATAGGCTTCGTTGGAATAATATTTCTCGTACATTTTCCGGCAGTCAGCTTTCATGGCGGCCAGCTGTTCCGGATGCAGGATAGCATGTTCCAGCACCTTTGCCAGCTGATCCGGGTCGTCGTCTTTGTATACAAAGCCGTCCACGCCCTCGGTGATCAGCCCGGCGGTGCCGGTGTGCTCCGACACGATGGAGGGCTTGCCGAAAATCAGGCCCTCGGTGACGAAGGTTGGCATGGGATCATCGCGGGAAGCGCATACCACGCAGGTGCACTGATCCATCAGGGATTTGATCTCGGGCCGTTCCAGACGCTTGCGGTAGAAAACGGTGTCCGGGTAGTCCTCCACCAGTGCATCCACGGCGTTCTTCAGGCTCTTGTCCGCCGCCTTGCCCACGAACAGGAAAGCAGCCTTCTGGCGCACCTCGGGCTTTAGCAGGCGGATGGCGTTGCAGAAAATATCCTGACCCTTGCGCGGCTCAAAGGAACCTACGGTCACGAACAGCGGCCTGCCGCCGGCATAGCTGATATCGTAGGGCGGGAAGCTTTCCTGCGCATAGTCTGGCAGACCGTAGATCAGCTGTTCAATGCTGAAGTCCGGCCGCACCGAGTGCATGGCGGCAGTGGCGTGGGAGCCTACGGCGCACACATGCACATTGGAGCCCAATGTTTTGGGAATCTTGTGCGCAATGAACGGGTAGCCTGCAAAGGCATCGTGCAGCCACCACAGCACCGGCACGAAGGAGCCGTTCAGGGTGCTCACGGCGGCAGCCTCTACCACGGTGTTGGCCAGCACAAAATCGGCACTGGTGGCAAGGCCCCACAGCGACGAGTTCATCACGCAGTCGCTGCGGGTCACTACGGCGGCACCGGCATCCAGAAACAGCGGCAGCGAGCCGTCGTCCGCAGGGCCAAGCACCACCACTTCAAAGCCCATGCTGCGCAGCACCGGCACGGCACTTGTCAGCACGATGGGCGCACCGGTCATGGTCAGCTCGTGGCTCAGGATCAAAGCACGCTTTCCGGAGGCAGAGAACACATCGTCGGCACACAGCTCCCGCCGGAAGTGCAGCAAAGACTGCGGGATGCGGCGGCAGTTTTCCGCCATGGCGGTGGCAAGGCGCAGCAGCTCGGTCACGCTGTCCCTGCCGCGCGCAGCGGCGCGCACCCGGTCCAGAAGCTTCCGCGATACCATGGCGCAGCGGCTGCACGGGATGTGCTGGGTGCTCAGATAAAGGGCGGTGGAGCCATCGAAGCCAAAGGCGGCATCACACACCACAAGGTCGGCACCGGTGCGCAGGGCGGCGGCAAAATAGGTCAGGGCGGTGGAGGTGCACTCCAGATCTTCGCTGACCAGCAGCACGCCCTCCACCGAGTCGGTCAGGGCGGGGGCCAGCTCCGTCACCAGCCGGAACTTGCGGTGCAGCTGGTTTTCCAGTGCGTGCTCCAGCGCCTGATGACGGCCCGGTGCATACACCAGCAGATAGGTGCTCTGGGTATCGGTATAAACCTGCTTCGTCAGCTGCTTACGCTGCAGGGTGCTGTAACTGCTGTACATGTTGACAACTCCTTTAGCGATCCAATTCAGCCGCGCAGCAGGCGGCGCAAAGCACGCAGCGGTGCGGTAAGCCGCCAGCTGCTGCTCTCGTACAGGTTTTCCAGCGAATCTTCATAAGCAGCACGGCTGCTCTGCAGTTCCGCCAGCTGATTGTTCAGCCGGGTGTTCTCGGCAAGGGCGGCCTGCAGCTGTTCCAGAACATCGTTCTTTTCGGCCTCAGCCTGAAGCTTGATGGTATTCAACGCGCTGAGCAGGGCCTTGCCGGGCTGCTCGTGCTGGAAGCGGCCCAGCGGATAGTAATGATAGGTCACGGCAAACTTCATCCCGGCCGCAAAGGGCACGGTGCTGCGCACGGTCAGGTTGGGGTCCACATCCAGAAACAGCAGGCAGTCTTCCTGCAGCTGGATGCCGTTCATGGCGCGGCATTCCAGCCGCTCGTCCGAGATGCTCAGGTCAGTCACGCAGCAGGCCAGCTCACCGGGGTCCAGCCGCAGCGCACGGGCATCCGTGGGCAGGGTGAACACCGCAGAGACCTCGTGGGTCAGTTCGTCGTAGGCGTCCTCGGCAACGGTCAGGCATTCCCGCGGGGAATAGCCGGAGCCGGAATCGTAGAACAGCTGTGGCAGGGTGAGGGCGGCAGGCTCGTTGTCGCTGCCGTGCCTTGCCAGTGCGGCCTGATAGTTCAGCACCTGTTGTTCCAGCTCCAGACACCGCTGTGCCAGCCGGGATACACCTTCGTCAGAGAGCTTGAGCTGCTGTTCCAAGTCAGCAGCGCGGCTGCGGGCCGCAGCAAGGGTCTCGGGGGCATCGTTGTTCATAACCGGATTCTCCTCTTACTTTTATGATGGGCTGCACCGCAGCAGCCGGAAAAACATGTCAGTGCCGGGAGGTATAGTGCACGGCGGGCGTTCTGCGCTGTGCAGGGAAAAATCGGATGATGAGTGCGCGGCGTACACGCAGCAGCTCACACACCAGCCAGATAGAGCCCAGAGCGATGGCATATTGCAGCCACATGCCCAGCACCGGCTGCGCAGAGAACTTTGCTACCATCAGATACCACGGAATAGCGATGATCTCCACGGTATGTACGCAGAAAATGTTCAGCGAACGGCGGCCCACCGCTTCCAGAAAGTGCACGATGGGGCCATGGCCATGGCTGAGCCGCATGAACAGCCGGATGAAAAGCAGCCCTGCAGCACCGTCCAGAAAGATGCTCAGCGGCCCCAGTGACCACTCGGCCAGCGAGATGCAGTCGGTGGTGCGGGTAGCAAGAGAGCCTACGGCAATGAGTGCTGTGGCGGCCAGCAGCCCGACAAAGACTTTGGGCGGCAGGGGCTCGTCCAGCAGATGCTTCTTTTTGGCAAGGAAGCCGATATAGAGGTAGGGCACCACCACGGCACCCTGAATCAGGCAGAAGGGCAGTTCCCACACGAGGCTCGCGCCCCAGCCCAGCAGGACGCAGCCTGCCACAGCCCATGGAACATAGCGCTCCGGGAAGATGTTCAGGATCACATCCAGCAGCACCCAGCCTACCATCAGCGCCAGCAGATACCACATCGGCCCGCAGGAAAAGAACTCCTGCCCGAAATACTCGGCCGTGTGGGGCAGGCCCAGCAGAAAGCCGCCGGTGACTTTGATAGACTCGCCGATGGTGCCGGGCAGGTAATGGAACGTCCTATAATGAATGATAAAGTGCAGCACGCAGGTGAACAGCGCCGTGTAAGCATAGGGTTTGAGCAGGCTTTTGAGCTGCTGGTGGATGCACTTGTGGATAGAGCGCTTGCGGAAGCCGTAGCCGCTGGCAATAAAAAAGGCGGACATCAGCGCTTCGCGGTAGATGAACGGGAAAAACGCGGTCAGGGACAGGCCGCTGACCGCCTGCATGGGATAAAGCTCGGCGGTATGCGCAAAAACGATGGTCAGCATACCGGCACCCTTGAGCATGTCGAACATGCCGATGGAGCTGGCGGTGCGGGGCTTGGTTCCTTCCATGGAGGTTCCTTCCTTGCGCGGGACATTCCATCAGAGCCGGACGCCGCACAATGCGTAGATTTTGAATGAAAAAGATAAAATTTTGTATGGATATAAACCCAGTATAATGCTTTTTGCACAGACTGTCAATTTTGAATTGCGGTCCGGCGGGCGGAGGATACATTGCAGCCTGCAATAAAAGCATAGCACAGGCAGGGTGGCTTCGCAACGAAAGGCAGATTTTGCATCTGGAAACGACATGATGCGCAAGATTTTATTGTCAATATTGGAAATTAAATGTTGCAAAACTCTTGCATTGACACAAGTCTTATTGTATACTGGGCACAGTTGGAAATGACTGGAAGGATCTGTGTTGGCCTACACAGGAGCGCCGGATCGGATGATAAAAATGGAGGCAGAAAAATGATTACATCGCTGTATCAGTCACTTTGCAATATGGAAACCAACATTGCAGACCGTGTGGCTCTGCGCTGGTATGATGAAGAAAAGCAGGGCGTGGCCGAGGTGCACTACGCACAGTATGCCCAGGATCTGCGCCGGTTCGTGGCGTTCCTGCGTGCAGAGTATGGCGACGTGCGCGGCAAGCGTGTGGCGATCCTGGCCCGCAACAGCTACCAGTATGTCATCTGCATGTACGGCACGGTCATTGCCGGAGCCGTGGCTGTGCCGCTGAACCTTGGCAAGGACTGGGATGCCATCTCCTATGAGCTGGGCCTCACCGAGCCGGTGTGCATCCTGCAGGATGGCGAGTTCGCGGAGCGGGAGCCTGCCCTCGCTGAGACCTACGGCAGCATCCTGAAGCCCATGGATGTCTTTGCGGCCTATGAGCCTGCCGAGGACGTGACCGAGGTGGAGGACCTCTCTGCTCTGGCCTTTATCATGTTCACCTCCGGCACCACCGGCCGCAGCAAGGGCGTTATGCTGAGCCAGAAGAACCTGTTCAGCGCCATGCCGGCCTTTCTGGACCCCTTTGACGATGTGAAGAAGTACACGGGCTGGAACACCGACGAGTTCTCGTCCCTGTCCGCTCTGCCCATGTTCCACATCTCCGCCATGACCAGCCTTGTTTCGTGGAGTATCACCGGCCACTCCATCAACCTGTGCAACAACCTGAAGTATTTCTACCGTGATCTGGGTGCCATGCACAGCGAGGTGATGGCGGTGGTGCCGGTGCTGCTGAAGAGCATCTACAGCGACGTGATGAAGGGCCGCCGCGACCGCCTGAACGGCCTGTGCGTGCTGACCTGCGGCGCTGCCATGTTCGACCCCAAGATTCTGAGTGATATGATGGAGAAGGGCTTCTTTGTGGCCCAGATGTACGGCCTGACCGAGACCTGCGGCGACGGCGCATGGAACTCCTCGCAGGAGGCAAAGTACCTGACCAGCGTGGGCCACGTGGACCTCAGCTGTGAATACAAGCTGGACGACGGCGAGCTGTGCATGCGGGGCGACCCCATCATGCTGGGCTACTACAAGGACCCGGAAGGCACTGCAGAAGTCATCGATGCAGACGGCTGGTTCCATACCGGCGACATTGCCCGGGTGGAAGAGGATGGCTACATGTACCTGACCGGCCGCAAGAAGAACGTGATCATTCTGGACAGCGGCGAGAACGTGAGTCCCGAGGAGCTGGAAAAGCTGCTGGTACCCTGTGCGGACATTCAGGAGTGCATCGTGAAGGAAAAGGACAAAAAGATCTGCGCTGTCATCTACTGTGACCCTGCAAAGCAGGAAACTGTGAAGGAGTTCGTCACCGGGGTCAACCGCGGCCTGCCGCTGTACAAGCGCATGGTGCCGGAGCTCAGCGCACAGCCGCTGCCCCGCAACGCCATGGGAAAACTGCTGCGCTGAACACAGGAGGAAGCAGAACAATGCGTAAGATCAGAGTGCTGGATAATGTCTACGACCTTATCACCATCAACATGGAAGACCGCTTCAAGGATAATGTGGCCTTCCGCTTCTACGACACCGCAAACGATGCCGTGACCACCATCCTCTATAAGGATTATGTGCAAGATATCCGCAAGGCGGTGAATTACTTCCAGTCCACCATCCCGGAGATCAAGGGCAAAAAGATCTGCCTGCTCACCAAGAACAGCTACGAGTATGCCGTGAACACCTTTGGCGTGGTGGCGGCCGGTGCGGTGCTGGTGCTGCTGAACCAGCGCAAGAGCTGGGACGAGCTGAGCTACGAGCTGGGCCTTGTGGAGCCGGACGCCATCCTGACCGACGGCGACGACTACGGCTTCAACGACCAGCTCAAGGCTGCCTACGGCGATATCCTCCGCCCCATGGATGGCTTCCGAAGCTATGAGCCTGCGCAGCTGACCCGCTGCATCGACCACGAAGCCCTGATGATCCTGATGTTCACCTCCGGTACCACGGGCCGCAGCAAGGGCGTGATGCTGAGCGAGAAGAATTTCTTCTCGGTGATGCGTGCCCACACCCAGATCGGTGAGCACATGATGGCGTATAAGCACGAACCGGACCTCGTCATGAGCCAGTACACCGTGCTGCCCATGTTCCATCTTGGCGCTTTCATCTGCCTGTTCTCCTGGGCCCACGCAGGCTGGGCGCTGAACGTCAGCAGCGACATCCGCAACTTCTATAAAGAGGTAAAGCGGATGCCCAGTCAGGCCATGGCGGTGGTGCCGGTCATCATGAACTCGCTCCACCACGATGTGATGCGCGGCCGCAAGGACCGTCTGGGTGAGCTGTGGGTGCCCATCTGCTCCTCTGCCATGTTCGACCCGCAGGTGATGCTGGATATGGCGGAACACGGCATGTTCGTGGTGCAGACCTACGGCAGCACCGAGACCTGCGGCGACGGCATCATCAACTACGCACAGGACGCAAAGCACATCGGCGCTGTGGGTCAGGGCAACGATTATCTGGACTACAAAATCGCTGAGGACGGCGAGCTGTGCATGCGCGGCGACAGCATCATGCTGGGCTACTACAAGGACCCGGAGGCCACCGCCGAGGTCATTGACGCGGACGGCTGGTTCCACACTGGCGATCTGGCCCGCAAGGACGAGGACGGCTACTATTTCCTGACCGGCCGCAAGAAGAACCTCATCATTCTGGACAGCGGCGAGAACATCAGCCCCGAAGAGCTGGAAGGCATCGTGGGCAAGTGCGAAGCCGTGAAGGAATGTGTTGTAAAAGAGATGGGCAAGAAGATCGGCGTGGTGGTCTATTGCGATGAGGACAAACAGCAGCAGGTGCGGGACTTTATCACCGAGGCAAACCGCACCCTGCCGCTGTACAAGCGCATGAGCGCAGTGGAGTTCAGCACCGAGCCGCTGCCGCGCAACGGTGCAGGCAAACTGCTGCGCCAGTGATCCGGATGCAATCGAATGCCCGGATGCATAAATGGGCCGGCAGACCGGCAGACTGAAAACAGGAGTTCCGACAAAAAACAAAGCTTTGTTGCCGGAACCCTTGCGCACAGGAGAGAATCAGGGTATTATTATGGAAAGGCATAGGAGATTGTGCCTATTATCCGTCACGGAAAGGAAGAAAATTTCTATGGAACGAGCAGAGATCATTTCCCAGATCCTGGCCATCCTGGAGGATGTTGCCGAGGTCTCTCCCGAAGATGTGAATGAGAACAGCGTCCTGATGGACGATCTGGATCTGTCCTCAATGGAGATCCTGACCATTGTGGCAGACCTCGAGGAGACCTTCGGCCTGCGCATCCCTGAAAAGGAGCTGCGCAACTTTGTGACCATAGGGGATCTGGTGGATTATCTGGCGGCAAACGCGGGGTAACAGTTCATGAATGAGTCGCAGCGCTCGACGGAGTACATCTTTCAGGGAACGATGTATTTCTTCCGTCGGGAGAAGATCCTGTGCCGGTACCAGTTTGCGCTGCAGGATGCGGTGGAATCCGCTCTTTTGCAGCGCGCACTGGAGGCGGCGCTTTCGGCCGCACCGTACTATCGGGTACAGCTGGTGCAGGAAAAGCGGAGCTTTTTTCTGGAGCCGAACCCGAACCCCTGTCTTGTGTATCAGGGCAGTGCACAGCGCGATATCCCGGAGGAAACGAACGGCTATCTTTTCAGCGTGAGCTGTGAGGGGGATACCGTCTATTTTGACTGGTATCATTTCCTCATGGACGGCCACGGGGTGTCGCCCTTCCTCACCCGCATTCTGGAACAGTACTGCAACCTGCGCTATGGCACGGCGTTTGCAAACACGCCCATCGTGTGCAGCCCGGCCTATGACATCGAGGCCATGATGGAAAAATACCCATCCCCTACAGCTACTGAGAGCACGATGCAGAGGGATGTGGTGCAGACATGGGAGGGCAGGATGCGCCGCACCCGGGTGCGGCTGACCAAGCAGAGCCTTGTGGACCGGGCAGTGGAGAACGGCGTCAAGCCCTTTACAGCGCTGGCCGGTCTGCTGAGCCTTGCGCTGCGCAGCTATCTGGGCAAGGACGAGATCCAGTATTCCTACTCGACAGATACCCGCAGGGAAGCGGGCGTGCCGGATGCCCTTTACAACTGCGTGTGCTCCTTCCAGAGCAGCGTGAAGCTGAACGATGACACCCGCCTTGCGGACATCGTGCCGGAGATGGATGCCGAGGTGCTCCGCACCCTGCAGCCAGAGGCAAAGCTGCGCCAGATGACCCAGCAAATGAGCTGGGTGTACAAGGTAGACCAGCAGAAAGCGCCCCTGCGCATCAAGCAGAGGGTGTTCCAGATGGGCGAGTACATCAGCGGGGTCCCGGCGGATTTCTGGCTCAGCTATCTGGGCAATCCGCTGCTGCCGGCCACGCAGGAGCTTCAGAAGTACACCAAAGACTTCAATGTCTGGGTCCCGCCGGATGGCGGCTCCATGGGTGTGGAAGCCTCCAGCCTGAATGGCATCATCACCCTGTGCATCGAGAACAAGGCCGAAATGCCAGGCCTTGCCGGGATGATCCGCACCGCCTTTGAAAAAGAGGACATCACGGTGCTGGAAGCCGTGGATCTGGATACATAAGTGCAGAACATAAAAAGCACTCTTTCCGGGCAGGAAAGGGTGCTTTTTTGCGTCTTATTCGGTCCGTGCAGGCCGTGTGGTCACTTCGCCGCAGCGCAGAGCCTCCTGCCGGCCGTTCTCCCGCTGAATGACCAGCCGCCCTTCCTCGTCGATGGCAAGGGCCTTTGCGGCATAGGTCTCGGTCTCGGCACACACCGTCACCCAGTGGCCGGGCACAAAGCACCGGGCGCGGTACTCATCCAGACAGTCAAAGCCGGGGCAGAGGGCCAGCAGCTCCCGGGCAATGGCCCCGGCCAGCGCGGCCCGGCTCACCGGGGCAGGCCCGCCGGGGTACAGGCTCCCGGCTCTGCGGGCCAGCTCCTCCGGCCAGTCGGCGGCGGTGGAAGTAAGGTTCAGCCCGATGCCGACCACCAGCCATTCCAGCTGTCCGTTCTCGAGGTCGGTCCCCGCTTCGGTCAGGATGCCGCAGACCTTCCTGCCCTGATAGTACAGGTCGTTGACCCACTTGACGGCAAGCTCCAGCCCGCAGAGCTTTTTCACGGCACGGCAGACCGCCACCGCGGCGCTGATGGTAGCGGTCTGGGCATTGGCGGCGGGCATTTCCGGGCGCAGCAGCACCGAGCAGTAAACGCCCTTGCCTGCCGGGCTTTCAAATCTCCGGCCCAGCCTGCCGCGTCCGGCGCTCTGGTGGGCGGTGAGCACCAGCGTGCCATGGGGTGCACCATCCAGCGCCAGCAGCTTTGCCGTGCGGTTGGAGCTTTCCAGCGTGTCATATAAATAGATGGGTGCAGGGTAGTCCCCGATGGCTTCGGTGCAGAACGGGTCGCCGCCTGCCAGCCGGTAGCCCCGGCGGGGCGCAGCTTCCAGCGCGTACCCTTGGGCCGTGAGGGCCGCAGCGGCCTTGTGCACGGCAGCGCGGCTCACGCCGAGGGTCTCGGCCAGCTGCTGGCCGGAAACGTAGCTGCCCCCGGCAGCGGAAAGTGCCTGCAAAAGTGCCTGACGGGTACTGACAGCCATGGCCGAATGCCTCCTTTTGTGCTATACTACTTCTATTGTATCATAAAAATAAAAGTTTTTGCAGGATTTTGAACGGCTGTTTCGTATGAATGTGCAGAAGGGCAGCGCAGGGGCTGCACTTCGTCGGACCGGGACGAAACCGAAAGGAGGTGGACAGGCCGTTGACGACCTTGGAATTCAGCGCGATGGTGCAGAAATACCAGTCGCTCGTGTATACGGTCTGCCACCAGCTGGTGCCGGATGCCGGCGATGCGCAGGACCTGACGCAGGAGACCTTTCTGGCGGCATGGCGGGCCATTGACCGCTGCCCGTCCGGGTTTGAAAAACAGTGGCTGGCACGCATCGCTGCCAACAAGGCAAAGGACTATCTGCGCAGCGCATGGGTGCGCAGGGTGAACATTCCCGGCGACGATGTGCTGGCGCTGGAAGGTGCGCCGCCCGGCACCCAGCCGGAACAGCAGGTGCTGGATGCTCTGGGCGAGGAAGAGCTCACCGCCATGATCCTGGACCTGCGGGAGCCCTATAGAACGCCTTGCCGTCTGGTGCTGCTGGAACAGCACACCATGGCCGAGGCGGCACAGCTGTGCGGCCGCCCGCCCAAGACGGTGGAAGCACAGATCTACCGGGCAAAAAAGATGCTGGCACAGCAGATACTACAGCGTGAAAACGATGGAAAGGAGTGCGTACATGGAACTGTTTGACAAAAACGGCTGCCTGACCGACGAAGGCCTACAGGCCCTGCAGGCAGGCGGGCTGGATGAGCTGGGCCGGCTGGAAACCGCCGAGCATTTATCCTACTGCGATAAATGCATGGACCGCTACACCGCTCTGCTGACGGCAGATGCGCTGGAAACGCCGCCCCACTCCGCGCACAAGGCGGTGATGACCGCCATCTGGGTGCGGCTGATGCAGAACACATGGGGCCGTGCCGCAGTGGCCGGTGCGGCGGCGGTGCTGGCCTTTACCATGTGGCGCTCCGGCACCATAGACCAGCTGCTGAATTTCCGGCAGGAGCTGCACACATGGACACCGGAGACCAGCCAGAGCCAGACCGAAGAAGCCTTGCAGCTGGGCAAGCCGATGGAAGATGACCGCCCGTCCGCCCAGCCGGAAATACTGGGAAAGCCAATGGACGACGACGAGCCGAAGCAGCAGGCTTCGCTGGCAAAAGCACTCAATGACCTGCTGTTCGGAGCCGGCGGCCCTGCAGCAGAAAAACACAAAAATTCGCCACTTGCAGATCAAACAAAATAAGGAGATCGATTATGATGAAAAACGGAATCCTGACCTTCCTCTTCGCCTTTTGCCCGGGCGCAGGCCAGATGTATCAGGGCTACATGAAGCGCGGCCTTTCGCTCATTACGATGTTCTGCGTGGCCTTTGGTGCGAGCACTCTGCTGGAAGTTTTGTATGTAGCCATGCCCATTGTGTGGATGTACAGCTTCTTTGACACCTTCAATCTCCGGGCGCAGATCGGCGCAGGCACCGCCCCGCAGGACGATTATCTGGTGCACATCAACTGGCACGACCAGCGCATGGAACAGTTCATGCTGGACAGCCACAAGCTGCTGGGCTGGGGCCTGATCGCGCTGGGCGCGCTGGTGGCCTACCAGAACATCCTTATGAACACGCTGGGGGATATCGTGTGGCGCTGGGGCCAGAGCAGCCCTTTCTTCCGCGCACTTTACCTGATGATGGATCAGCTGCCGGAGATCGTTGTGTGCGTGGCCCTGATCATCTGCGGTGCATGGCTGGTGCGCGGCCCCAAGGGCAGAAAGCAGAAGCCGCAGAACGATGCCGAAGATGAAGATTTTACCGAGTATGCTGCACAGGATGCGCAGGCAGAGCCGGAAGCAAGGGGCTTTGCCATGCCCAAGCTCTCGGCTCTGCTGGGCAAGCCCGTGACCCCGGACGATGAGACGGAGGATGCCGACGATGGACGAGACGAGAAATGATGCGCCGCTGACCGGTGAAGCACCGCAGCCTGCAAAACCGCAGCCGCTGCGCCGGGTGGGCAGCTTTACGCTGGGCGTATGCCTGATCGCAGCGGGCATATTCTTTCTGCTTGCCTATTTTGTGCCGGGCGTTGACTGGAAGCTGATGCTCAAGATCGCCCCAGCGGCAGGGCTGATCCTGCTGGGCGGCGAGGTGCTGTTCTTTGCCGCCCGCCCGGGCCGCTGGAAATACGATTTCTGGTCGGTGCTGATCTGCCTTGTGCTCATGGGCGGGTGCTTCTGTCTGTCGCTGCTGCCGGTCGTGTGGGATGAACTCGGCCCGGAGCGGAATCAGGCAAGCATGAAGCTGGGGCAGGAATATACGACAGAAGCCTATGACAAGATTAAACAAACAGCCCCGGATATCCGTGTGAAGAATATCAGCGGAAACGCCTACCTGTACAGCAGTGAGGCGAAAACGCTGCGGGATGTGAATGCCGGAAACGGCTATCTGAGCCTGACTGTGGAGCTGTTTGGCGGCTATGACAGCGTACAGGCCTTTGCGCAGGACTGCCGCAGCGTGACCGATGCCGTGCAGCAATGCAGCGCACAGCCGAATGAGCTGCGCATTACATGGTCGCCGGACAACGACCCGGAAGAGAGCCTTGGCACGGGAACACTGCAGCAGGTGGAGCAGTACACGCTGGAGCTGGTGGGCATTGCGCAGCTGGACTGGACGGCTGACCAGATGGCAAAGCAGACCGAGGTGCAGTACCTGCTGGACGAAGAAAACGAAGAACAGGACGATGCCAAAGATGCTTCCGAGGAAAGCGCAGAGTTGAGTGAGTGAAACAAAAAATGCTTCCGTGCGGCGCACGGAAGCATTTTTTATACGTTTATACGGTCGATCTTACAGCTTTTTGCCGGTGAGCAGCTCGTAAGCCTCCAGATACTTGGCAATGGTCTTGTCGATCACGTCCTGCGGCAGATCGTAGTTGCTGTCGGGGTTGGCCTTGAGCCAGTCTCGCACGAACTGCTTATCAAAAGAGGGCTGGCTGTGGCCCGGCTCATAGCCCTCCAGCGGCCAGAAGCGGGAGGAATCCGGGGTGAGCATTTCGTCGCCCAGCACCACGTTGCCGTTCTCATCCAGACCAAACTCAAACTTGGTGTCGGCAATGATGATGCCGCGGGAGAGCGCATATTCAGCACACTTCTTGTACAGGGCAATGGTGTAGTCGCGCAGCTTGGTGGCGTACTCCTCGCCGTGGCCGGGGAACTGCTTTTCCAGCACCTCGATGCTCTTTTCGTAGGAGATGTTCTCGTCGTGGTCGCCGATCTCGGCCTTGGTGGAGGGAGTGTAGATAGGCTCGGGCAGCTTGTCGGATTCCTTCAGGCCCTCGGGCAGCTGGATGCCGCACACCTTGCCGGTCTTCTGGTAGCTGGCCCAGCCGCTGCCGGTGATGTAGCCACGCACGATGCACTCAATGGGCAGCATGGTCAGCTTGCGGCACATCATGCTGTTGCCGTCAAACTGCGGCTGCTGGAAAAATTCAGGCATATCCTTCACGTCTACGCTCAGCATGTGGTTGGGCAGCAGATCGCGGGTGTAATCGAACCAGAACTTGCTCATCTGGGTCAGAACAGTGCCCTTTTTGGTGACCTTGTTTTTTAGGATGACATCAAATGCGGAAATACGGTCGGTAGCAACCATGATGAGGCTGTCACCGTTATCATAGATCTCACGAACCTTGCCTTCTTTAATGGGCTTGAACTCAGTCATAATCAAACACTCCATTTTCCAATGCCGAAAAAGCGGCGGTGTATCTTACCTGATTATTGTACCATGTCTGCGGACAGTTTGAAAGAAACAGAATGAAAGGAAAATCAGGCCGTTTTTGCATTTTTCTCGTGAAAAATGTACGAAAAATAGAATCAAAATTCGGCGATTTGACGATAAAAGTCGTACTTTCACAACAATGAAGCACCTTTTTGTAAAATGTAGGCATGGACATTCCGGCGATTGTGCGGTATCTTATAATCAACAAATTAAAATAGGGAGGGTTTCCTTATGGGCAGTTTTCCAAAAGATTTTCTGTGGGGCGGTGCCACCGCTGCCAACCAGTGCGAGGGCGCATGGCAGGCAGGCGGCAAGGGCCTTGCCACCGTGGATGTGACCCCGTTTGGCCCGGACCGCTTCCCGGTGGCGCTGGGTCGGCTGGAAATGCTGGAGTGCGACGACAAGCACTATTATCCCAGCCATGAAGCCATTGACCTGTATCACCATTATAAAGAGGACATCGCCCTCTTTGCCGAGATGGGTTTCAAGTGCTTCCGGCTGTCCATCGCATGGACCCGCATCCTGCCGAACGGCGACGATGCCCAGCCCAATGAAGAAGGCTTGAAGTTCTATGAGGATGTGTTTGATGAGTGCCACAAATACGGCATTGAACCGCTTGTGACCATCTGCCACTTCGATACCCCCATTGCCCTCATAAAAAAGTATGGCGGCTGGAAAGACCGCCGCATGGTGGATGCCTATGTGCACTACTGTGAAGTGCTGTTTGACCGCTACAAGGGGAAGGTGAAATACTGGCTCACCTTCAACGAGATCAACATGCTGCTGCATCTGCCCTTTACCGGCGCGGGGCTGGTGTTCTATCCGGGCGAGAATGTGCAGCAGGTGGAGTATCAGGCGGCACATCATGAGCTGGTGGCCAGCGCAAAGGCGGTCAAGCTGGCCCATGAAAAGATGCCCGGTGCCATGGTGGGCTGTATGCTGGCGGCAGGCCAGTATTACCCGCGCACCTGTGCACCGGAGGATATCCGTGCCGCGCAGGAAGCGGACCGCGACAACTACTTCTTTACCGATGTGCAGGCCCGGGGAGCCTACCCGGTGTGGGCAAAAAAGCGGATGGAGAAGGCCGGCATCACCCTACACACCGAGCCGGGCGATGAGCAGGTTCTGAAAGAAGGCACCGTGGATTTTGTCTCCTTCAGCTACTATTCCAGCCGCTGCATCACCACGGATCAGGAGATCCTGGCAGAAGAAAAGGCCGACGGCAATGCGGTGCTGGATGCCGTGAAGAACCCGTACCTCAAGGCCAGCGAGTGGGGCTGGGCCATCGACCCGGTGGGCCTGCGCGTGACCCTGAACACCATCTACGACCGGTACGAAAAGCCCATGTTCATTGTGGAGAACGGCCTTGGCGCGGTGGATACCGTGGAAGCGGACGGCTCCATCCACGACAGCTACCGCATCGATTATCTGCGCGCCCACATCGAGCAGATGGAAAAGGCCGTCAACGAGGACGGCCTGCCGCTGATGGGCTACACCACATGGGGCCCTATCGACCTTGTGAGCGCATCCACCGGTGAGATGAAAAAGCGCTACGGCTTTATCTATGTGGATAAGGACAACGACGGCAACGGCACACTGGCCCGCAGCCGCAAGGACAGCTTCTACTGGTACAAAAAGGTCATTGCTTCAAACGGCACCGACCTTGCCTGAAATTTGCGAAAAAATAAATTTGTGAGAAAGAATTGGAATTTATGACACCTGAGATCATTGCACACCGCGGCGCGTCCTATCTTGCGCCGGAAAATACCCTTTCTGCGTTCCGCAAGGCGATGGAGATCGGCGCGGACGGCGTGGAAATGGACGTACAGCAGACCAGCGATAAAAAGCTGGTGATCCACCACGATTTTGTCATTGACTGGCACACCGATATGCGTGGCCAGATCTACGACATGACCGAGGGCGAGCTGAAGGCGCTGGACTTTGGCAGCTGGAAGGATGTGAACTATCGGAACGAGAGGATCGCTACCCTGCAGGAGGCACTGGCTCTGTGCAGGGAAATGGAAGGTACCATCGTTCAGCTGGAAATGAAGGCCACCATCGATGACGACCCGGATTTTGTCCCCCGCGTGATCGAGGAGGTGCGTGCAGCAAACATTACCGACCGGCTGGTGGTGATCTCGTTCAACCACGACCTGCTGCGGCAGGCAAAGCAGCTGATGCCGGAGCTGAAGGTGGGCGTGCTGGTCTACGGTGCGTTGGAGACCATGGCGCTGCCCACTAGCACATGGGAAATGCTTGGCCTGCAGAACGGGCAGGAAGAGGATGATTTTCCACAACTGCCGCCGCTGTCGGTGGAAAATGTGGATGACGAAAACTGCAGCTGGGCCCTGCGCTGGATGGGCAATCAGATCAGTATGCTGCAGGCGAACTTTCCGGGCAAGAGTCTGGTAGAGGTAGCCCAGCGCCTGCTGGAACAGCGGGACCCGGTAAAGTATGTGCAGACGCTGGACTTCAAGCCGGACTGGGTGAGCTGCGAATATCACACCGCTTACCAGCAGCCCAGCATGGTGCAGAAGCTGCATGATCTGGGCATCAAGGCGGCATACTGGACGGTGGACGGGGAACAGGCCGTGAAAGACCTTTGGCCTCTGCAGCCGGATGCCATCGTCACAAACCGCCCGGACCGCGTGCGGGAATGGATCTCTGAACTGGAAATGACAGAATAAAAGGCAGAAGCTGCATCCCTTCGGTGCGGCCTGATCCCCCAAGTAACATCTGAAAAGCAAACAGCGGACAGCCTGCAGGCCGTCCGCTGTTGTGCTATGCAAAAGATGTTATAAAATATATCCGAGGCTCCGCAGCACGAACAGCCAGAAGGTCAGGCTGAATGCGCTGAACAGGGTGGTGGTAACGCACACGCTGCCGGTAAGCACACCTTCGTGGCCCATCTGCTTTGCCATAACGTAGCACGCCGGGGTGGTGATGCTGCCCAGCATCACCAGCAGGGCCACCAGCTTTTCGTCGGTAAAGCCAAAGCGCACAGCCAGCGGCAGGAACAGCGCAGGCAGCACCATCAGCTTGACCACAGTAGCCACAGCGGTAGGCTTGAGGTATCCCAGAGCTTTTTGGCCCTTGAAGCCTGCACCAATGGCAAGCAGGGCCAGAGGACTGGTCAGACCGGCCACATTGGAAAGGGCCTTATCCAGCATGGCAGGCATGGAAATGTGCAGCATGCTCCACGCAAAGCCCGCTGCAATGCCCAGAAGGATGGGGTTTGTCAGGATGCCTTTCACACTCTTTTTGAGCTTTTCAGCCATATTGCCGGTCTGAGCCTGCGCAATGGGCGCTTCCAGCATCAAAATGACCACTGCCATGATGTTATACAGCGGCACACTGCCAAGGATCATCAGGCTGGACATGCTGGCATCGCCGTAGATGCTCTGCAGAAAAGCCGAGCCGAGGATGGCAGCCGACGAGCGGTAACACACCTGAACGAACTCGCCCACAAGGCCGGTGCCCTTTAAAAACAGCTTTGCCAGCGCCCAGATCACAAGGATGCACGCCAGTGTGACCGCAAAGCAGAACAGCACATACCGGCCATCGAAGGTGGCGCGGACATCGTTTTTGCCAAGGTCGCGGAACAGCTGCACCGGCAGTGCCACATAAAACACGAACTTGTTGGCCCCGGCCACGAACGCATCGCTCAGAAAACCGGTGCGGTGCAGCACATAACCCAGCAGCATGATAAAGAACAGCGGCATGGTGCTGTTCATGCTGAACAGAATATTTTCCAGCAAGGCTCACACCCCGCCATGACGGCGCTGTTCCGCTGAAAGCTCCTGCTGCAGAGCAGCTTTGCGGTGGTCCAGCAGCAGGTCTTTGTTGTACTTGAAGTAGCGTTCGCAGCCGTTCTCGGTGAGGAAGGCGTGGGACACCGGGTCCACCGTCAGCTCGGTGACGAACACCACCATCTCCTGGCTTTCGGCAAAGGCCTGCTCCATAAAGTCGAAAGCGGCTTCCAGCGCGGCGCTGGCGGCCTGCTGGGCCTTTTCGCGCGCGTCGGCCAGAGACTGGAACTGCCCGCGCAGCAGGTCGAAGGCTTCCTGTGTACCGGCGGCGTTGGCACGGCGCAGTTCGCCCTCCCAGCCGCGCAGCACGGCCAGCACTTGCAGGCGGGTGGTCAGAGCATCTTTGCTCAGCAGCCCGGCGGCACGCTTTTGCTGTGTTTCGGTGTCGTGATCCATGATCTGCTGGTGGAACATTTCTGCCGAGCCGTCCGGGATATCCTCCGGAACGGTGGCAAGGGCTTTTTTGGTCTCCCGCAGAAAGGCATAGCAGCTGTCGGCTACTGCATCTGCCTGACGGGAGGCCGTGAACCGGGTGCCGAGGCCTGCAAGGATCAGGCTGACCAGCGAAAGCCGCTCGTCGAAGGGGGCCTGCAGCAGCCGTGCGAACACGGCGGGCTTCGTCTGCCCGGCCAAGATCTCCTCTACGCCGTAGTCGTCGCGGTACTTATAGTAAAGGTCGAGGTAGGCGGAGAAGTCCTCTGCGATCTTCGGGTGCTGGATGTACTCGCGGATCAGGTCTTCATCGGCCTGCAGACCCAGTGTTTCGTAGGTGTCCAGCAGATTGGAAAGATCCTCCCAGCCGCGGGCGGTCACGAACTGGGTGCCGTCCACATCGGCGTTGATCTGGTAGAAGTTCTGCGGGTGCAGCTCCAGATAGCTCAAAATGGCGCTGTGGATGTGGGCAGCGCGGGCATAGTCCTTCCACACGGGCAGGTCCGGCTCAATGTCCATGCGGCGCACACGGTCCAGCGTAACGATATCAAAGTCGCGCACAGATTTGTTGTACTCCGGTGGGTTGCCTGCCGCCACGATCACCCAGCCCGCAGGCACGGCCTGATTGCCAAAGGTCTTGCATTGCAAAAATTGCAGCATGGTGGGGGCCAGCGTTTCCGACACACAGTTGATCTCGTCGATGAACAGAATGCCCTCGGAGAGGCCGGTGGCCTCCATCTTGGCGTAGATGCTGGCAACGATCTCGCTCATGGTGTATTCAGTCACCGAGACATCCTTTCCGCCATAACTGCGCTGGCGGATGAAGGGCAGGCCCACGGCACTCTGGCGGGTGTGGTGGGTGATGGTGTAGGCCACCAGTGCCACGCCGCACTCCCGGGCTACCTGCTCCATCACCTGCGTCTTGCCAATGCCCGGAGGCCCCATGAGCAGAATGGGACGCTGCCGGATGGTCGGGATGGCGTATTCGCCCAGAGCATCCTTGGCAAGGTAGGCTTTTACGGTGTGTTCAATTTCTTCTTTGGCTCGTTTGATATTCATAACAAATTCCCTCACGAATTGTTCAGGTCACGGTACAGGTCGTCCTCTTCGGCCAGCGCATCTGCAAGAGCATTAGCCGGGCGGGCTGCTGCACCGGTAAATTCTTCTTCATCCAGAACCACCTTCATGGCCCACGGCGGTACATTGGCATCGTCGAACCGCTCCCCCAGAAACAGAAAAGCGGTGTCGTAGGCCGGGCGCTTGGCGGGGTAGGTGCCCATGCCGTCGGTGAAGTACAAAAGGCCCCGCAGGTTCGAGAACTTCTTCTCGGCGCACAGCTGGTTTACGTATTCAAAGGCCGGGCGGAAGTCCGTTCCGCCGCCGCCCCGAAGCTCAAAGTGGTTCATGGCGTGGATCAGCTCGTCCTCATTGTGGATCAGGATATCCTGCCGGATGGCGTTATCGGCCTGGATCAGGTGCAGGTTCATCCGGTGGAAAAAGTTCTCCTGTCCTTTCAGCAGAGTGTAGGTCTCCGCAAGGAACGCCCGCACCAGTTCACCGGAGGTGGAGTAGCTGGTGTCGATGACAAGGGCCAGCTCCTCGATCTTTTTGCTCTCCCGGCTTTCCAGAGGCTCGATGAGGGGCAGGTTTCCGTACACCGAAAGGCCGTAGGTGTAGAAGTTCAGGTCGAACTCGTCCGGGTCCAGCTTTACTTCCTCCCGCAGCACGCAGAACCGGCGCAGAAAATCCCGGTAGCTGCGGCGGCTGCGGTTGGCGGCTTTTACCTGCTGCTTCAGGGCATCGGCACCGTCCCCGGCTTCCTTATCCCGCAGGTCCAGCTCTGTCTGCATCCGCTCCCCGATCTTCTGCCACGTTTTCTGGGGCAGCGGCGTGGGCATCTGCTGGGGCTGGTCAGGCGCATCCTTCGGCCACAGACGGTGGTCGTCGGTCACGAACTCCCGCTCCAGCTGGCGCAGCACACCGGGGGTCTGCCGGGTGAGCCACCGATACACCGGCGCGGCTGCCACCACGGTTTCCTCGGCGGTGATCTGCTGGTAGGCGTTCTGGCGCACATAGGTCAGCGGGCGCTTGACGCTGGTGCGGTTCAGGCTGTCGATAACGTTTTCCACTGCGATATCACAGGCAAGGCTCCACAGCTGCGGCTCCCGGCGGCCTTTCAGCCACAAATGTCGGAATACGCAGTGGAATATGGTGTGCAGATACAACCGGTTGAGATATTTTGGATTGTCCTGATAGAGCCGCAGCAGATGGCTGGGCTGATAAAACAGGACCTGACCGTCCGTAGCCAGCACCCGGCAGCGCTCGTCCGGGGCGGGGGACAGGGCACTGAGCGCCATATCCAGAAAGCGGAAGTCCAGATACAGCCCACTGCGCACCACCGCCAGCACCTCACCGCCCATGCGTGCCTGCCACTCCTCGTGGGTCTCCGGCCGCTGGGACTGAAACGGCTTGCGCGGGTCAAAAAATTTTTCTTTTGGCAACGTGTGGTCACCTCTCAAAAATCAAAATCGTACCGCTGCTTTTTGGGCTGAGGGGCATACTTTTTGTGCTCCGCATCCGCCAGCAGAGCGGCGGCAGCGGCGTTCCCGGCCTTGGCGGCAAGGGCTGAAGCTTCGGCAAAACCGGCTTTGTCCAGCACATCCAGCGCAATGAGTGCACGCACGGCATCGTTGTCCTGCGCCTTCAGCAGGCGGGCCAGCACCCGGTCGGTGTTGGCTGCCAGAAATGCCCGGTAGTGCCCGGCGGCGGCTTCGGTCAGCTGCCACGGATACCGCAGGCGATCAAAGCAGAGCATTGCCATCACATTGGCATCGTCGGCATCGTGGCCCTGCGGGAAGATGCTGTCATATTCTGCAGGCAGGAATATATTATTGAGAAAACACTGCCGGTAATGATATCCCTGCCCGGAAAAGGTGTGCAGCAGGATGTGGGCGGGGGTCTCCTCGATATCCTCCCAGTAGGCGGGATACCAGAGCGCCGCCAGCGGGGCTGCTGTACCGGCAGGGCAAAACTCAGCCCGCACCGCTTCGGTGATGTTGTTCACAAGGGCAAACAGGCCGGTAGGTTCTTCAGGGCCTGCCTGCACCCGGATGGTCTCCAGCGCGAAGCAGTTCAAAAACACATCGCTGCCCATGGTCAGGCTGCCCGTGCCCACGGTGAGCAGACGAAGCTTGCGGCAGTTGTAGAATGCGCAGCTGCCGACGACCTGTAAGCTGTCCGGCAGGGTCAGCTCTTCGAGAAAATTCCCACACACCGGGTGCAGGTCGTCTGCATCCGAACCGGCAGCGGGCGCGTCAAAGTCGAAGTCGTACCGGCGGCAGATGCCGCCTACCGCCTGCCCAAAGGCCCGAGTCAGCCGCGCCGTGCCGTCCGGGGCCGCCTCGTAGCGGCAGGTCTTGTCTGCCGCAGGCAGGCTGCGTGGCTTTTCGGAAAAGCAGTAGTCGCCCAGTTCGGTAACAGCAAAGCTGCCGCCCTCCGGTGCTGGCAGTGTGCCGGGCAGCGCGATACACGGCTCTGTGCCGTACACCCGCACCAGCCGGGCTGTGTCTGCCGAAAGGGGCAGGATATCCAATGTAAGGGCGTTTTCCGGATATGCCATGTTCTGACCTCGTTTTCCTGCAATTCATTCAAGGTTCAGTATACCGCGAACAGGGGGTGATTGTCCAGAGCGGAGAAGAGAAAAGGAGCCGCCGCACGGCGATGTGCCGGTGCGGCGGCTCTTTTGAGAAGGTAGAAAAACGCTTAGTTTTCGGCCAGATTGCCGGTGTACAGCTGGTAATACTTGCCCTTCTTGGCAATCAGCTCGTCGTGGCTGCCGCGCTCGATGATGCGGCCCTGCTCCAGCACCACGATGCAGTCTGCATTGCGGACGGTGGACAGGCGGTGCGCAATGACAAAGCTGGTGCGGCCGTACATCAGGCCGTCCATGCCGCGCTGCACCAGAGCTTCGGTGCGGGTATCGATGGAGGAGGTGGCCTCGTCCAGAATTAGCACCGGGGGATCGGCCACGGCCGCGCGGGCGATGGCCAGCAGCTGGCGCTGCCCCTGCGAGAGGTTGGCACCATCGCCGGTGAGCATGGTGTTGTAGCCCTCCGGCAGGCGCTTGATGAAGCCATCCGCGTTGGCAAGGCGGGCGGCGGCGATGCACTCTTCATCGGTGGCATTCAGCCGGCCGTAGCGGATGTTCTCCATCACCGTGCCGGTGAACAGATGGGTGTCCTGCAGCACGATGCCCAGAGAACGGCGCAGATCGGCCTTTTTGATCTTGTGGATGTTGATGCCGTCGTAGCGGATCTTGCCGTCCTGAATGTCGTAGAACCGGTTGATGAGGTTGGTGATGGTGGTCTTACCGGCACCGGTAGAACCGACAAAGGCGATCTTCTGGCCCGGACGGCCATACAGGTTGATATCGTGCAGGACGGTTTTTTCCGGCACATAGCCAAAGTCTACATCGGTAAAGGTGATGTTGCCTTCCAGCTTGTGGTAGGTGGTAGTGCCGTCGTGGTGCGGGTGCTTCCATGCCCAGATGCCGGTGCGCTCGTCCGTCTCCACCAGCTGGTCGTTGCGGTCGTACTTTGCGTTGACAAGGGTCACATAGCCTTCGTCGGTCTCGCTGGGTTCATCCATCATCTTGAAGATACGCTCGGCACCGGCCAGAGCCATGATGATGCTGTTGGCCTGCATGGACACCTGACTGATGGGCATGTTGAAGCTCTTATTCAACGAGAGAAACGCCACAACGGTGCCCAAGGTCATGCTGCCTACACCGCCTACAGCCATGGCTGCACCCACCAGAGCGCAGATGGCGTAGCTGATATTGCCCAGCTGAGCGTTGACGGGCATCATGATGTTGGCGAAGCTGTTGGCCTGCTTGGCGCTTTCCTTCAGCTGGTCGTTCAGCTCGCGGAAGCCGGCCAGAGCCTTCTGTTCGTGGGTGAACACCTTGACGACCTTCTGGCCCTCCATCATCTCTTCGATATAGCCGTTCACCTTGCCAAGGTCGCGCTGCTGCTGGATGAAGTATTTGCCGGACTGTTGGGTGATCTTTTTGGAGCAGAACATCATCAGCGCCACCATCAGCATGGTAACGATCGTCAGCTGCCAGCTGAGCATGCACATGCTGAAGAACACCGAAACAATGGTAATGGCGCTGGACACCAGCTGCGGGATGCTCTGGCTGAGCATCTGGCGCAGGGTATCCACGTCGTTGGTGTACACGGACATGATGTCGCCATGGGGATGCTGGTCAAAATACCTGATGGGCAGGCTCTCCATATGGGTGAACAGCTGGGTGCGCAGGTTGCGCAGGGTGCCCTGCGTCACATTGACCATGATGCGGGCGTTGAGCCATGCGGCCAGAATGCCGATAACGTAGATGATGCCTACCCGCAGCAGAGCTGCTGCCAGCGGGGCAAAATCGGGGTCCTGCTGCTGGGTCATGGGCACGATGTAATCGTCCATCAAAGTCTGCAGAAACAGGCTTGCCTGAACGTTTGCCAGCGCGCTGACCACGATGCAGACAAGCACAAGGATGCAATGGGGCAGATAGTGCTGGAACACTTCGCCCATGATGCGCCCCAGCAGCTTGCCCGGATTTTCCACTTTGGGCCGGGGGCCGCCCATGCGGGGGCCGGGGCCGCGAACTTCTTTTGCCTGAGCCATTACTGTTCACCTCCCTGTTTGTCAAAGTCGCCGCCGCCCTGGGTCTGGCTGTTGTAAACTTCCTGATAGATGGCGTTGGTCTTGAGCAGCTCTTCGTGGGTGCCCAGACCATCGATTTTACCGTTATCCAGCACAAGGATGCGGTCGGCATCCTGCACCGAGGAAATGCGCTGCGCAATGATGATCTTTGTGGTGCCGGGGATCTCCTCCCGGAATGCCTTGCGGATCTTGGCATCGGTAGCGGTATCCACGGCGCTGGTGGAGTCGTCCAAAATCAGAACCTTGGGCTTGCGCAGCAGGGCGCGGGCGATGGTCAGGCGCTGCTTCTGGCCGCCGGACACGTTGGAGCCGCCCTGCTCGATCCATGTATTGTATTTGTTCGGGAAGCGCTCGATGAACTCATCGGCGCAGGCAAGCTTTGCCACACGGATGCACTCTTCCTCGCTGGCGTTCTCGTCGCCCCAGCGCAGGTTATCGAGAATGGTGCCGCTGAACAGCACGTTCTTCTGCAGCACCATGGACACCTCGCGGCGCAGCACGTCGAGGTTGTAGTCGCGCACATCCACGCCGCCCACCTTCACGGTGCCGCTCTCGGCATCATACAGGCGGGGGATCAGCTGCACAAGGCTGGATTTTGCGCTGCCGGTGCCGCCGATGATACCTAAGGTCTCGCCGGGCTTGAGGCGGAAGGTGATATCATTCAGCACCGGCTGGCCGCTGCCGTGCTTATACTTGAAGGTGACATGCTCGAACTCGATGCCGCCGTCCTTCACCTGCTGCACCGGCTGCTTTGCGGGGGGCAGGTCGGTGGTCTCGTCCAGCACTTCCACAATACGCTTTGCGGAAGCGGCAGACATGGAGATCATGACAAAGGCCATGCTCAGCATCATCAGGGCCATGAGGATGTTCATGATGTAGCCGAACAGAGCGTTCAGCTGGCCGGTGGTGATGGCGCCATGCAGAACGTACTTGGCACCCAGCCAGCTCAGGGCGATGTTGCAGCCGTAAACGGCGGTGAGCATGGCAGGGTTATTGAAGCTCAGGCGGCTCTCAGCGTTCACAAACTGGTCGTACAGGCTCTGGCAGGCTTTGGTGTACTTCTCGTTTTCAAAGCCCTCGCGCACGAAGCTCTTCACTACGCGGATGGCGGAGACGTTTTCCTGCACGGAAGCGTTCAGGGCATCGTAGTTTTTGAACACCCGGTCAAAGATGTGGAAGGTGGGCACCATGATGCCTGCCAGCACCGCCACCAGAAAGACCACAGCCACCACGAAGATCAGCGACAGCGGGCCGCCGATCATCACGGCCATGAACAGGGCGAACACCAGATGCACCGGGGCGCGCACGCACATGCGCTCGATCATCTGGAATGCGTTCTGTACGTTGGTCACGTCGGTGGTCATACGGGTGACAAGGCCTGCGGTGGAGAACTTATCAATGTTGGAAAAAGAATAATGCTGGATGTTCTCATACATGGCATCGCGCAGATTTCCGGCAAAGCCGGTGGATGCCTCGGCGGCGTATTTGCCGGCCAGAACGCCCAGCGCCAGCGCGACCACAGCCACCAGAAAGGTGAGCAGGCCGTACTTGAGGATGGCGTTCATATCGCCCTTTTCAATGCCCTGATCGATGATAAAGGCCATGATGGTGGGCAAAAGCACATCCATTACGGCTTCCAGAGCGGCAAAGAGCGGTGTCAGGACTGCGGCGCGTTTATACTCGCCCAGATGTGACACTAACTTTTTGATCATCTGAGTTGCCTCCTGTTACTTTTTATTTGTTTGGTACAGAACAATTTTATACAAAACATTTTAATTGTCAAGACGTTTCAAAAAATGTTCATAATTACTAATTTAACAACCCAAAATTTAGCAAACTGCATTACTGCAGCGCTTCCCGCAGCTTGTTTAAAAGCCGCAGCAGCTCGGTATTTTCCTCCGCTGTCAGCAGTCCGGCCACATAGTCGTCGGTCTGGTGGAAGCAGAGCATCGTCTTTTCGTGGAAGCAGATGCCCTCTTCGGTGAGCACCAGCTGCTTGAGCCGGGCGTCCTGCGGAACACTGCGCCGCTCAATATAGCCCTTGCGCTCCATCAATTGCAGGATGTTGGTCACGGTGGAGCGGGTGATGGAGAACTCCCGCTCAATGTCCCGCTGGAACACGGGGGTGTCCCGGTGGCGGTAGAGATACCCAATGATCCACCCGTGCATGGGGGTGGCCTGCTCCACGTCATTTTCGCGGGCAAACTGGTTGATCTTGCGGAAGATCAGGTTGTCCACCCGGCGGATCTGCGCCGGGATGACCTGTGGGCCTTCCCAAGGGGGATCGGCGTGATTGCAGCACTCGTTTTTGGTTTCGTCACACATCATGGTTTTGTCCTTCATGGTTGTTTTGGCATTGAACAGTTTCAAATAAAACTGTTTGATAGCATACATATTATACAGCAGTCAAAGTGAATGTCAAGGGGAAGGGAACGATTTTAAATGCCCTCCGCTTTGCTCTGGGCATAAGATAATGAAATATTATTTTTTATATTGCAAACCAGCCAAGCCTGCGGGCTTGGCTGGTTTGCTTTTTCACGGAAGGGGCCGTAGTTGCAAGCGGCATATTTTCCGGTTACGCGGTCATTTCCGAAGGAAATAAGCGCAACAGATGGAGTTTACCTTTTGGGCCATTACTGTGAAAATGCAACAGCAGACAGCCCGCAGGCTGTCTGCTGTTGCCCTATTATAAAAATATTTTTCCGCTAAATATGCCCAGAGCGAATGTGGAGGGCATTCTGAATTATTATTCCAGATTGTGTTTTTTACAGAACTGTTTGCTCACCCAGTACATCCCGCCCCACAGCAGAACGGCCAGCACCAGATACACCGGGTTCTTCATGGAACTGACCAGCGACTGCCCAAACACTGCCATCATGGCGATCATCACGCCCTTGCCCAGCAGCATGGTAATGAGATAGCGCTTTTCGTCAAAGTCCGAGATGCCAAAGGCCAGATGCATAAAGGAGCTTGGCGCGAAGGGCAGCAGCGTGAGCATGAACAGCGACGAAGTGTCAAAGCGGTTCACCCACTGCTGAGCCTTTTCCAGCTTGGGCGAGCGGGAGGCAAACTTCCAGAAGAAGCACTTGACCACCCGCCGCCACAGCAGGAACATGATGCTGCCGCCCAGCGCCACACCGGCCCAGCTGTACAGAAAACCCAGAATGCCGCCGTGAGCCGCTACATTCAGCGCCACAATGGCAATGAGCGGCAGCGGCGGAAAAAACGACTCCACCATGGCCAGCGTGATGGGGGCAATGGGGCCAAGGTTGCCAAAACTGTCCAGCAGAGTTTCCCAGAACTCCAGCGTTCCCAGCTGGCGCAGCCAAAAGTTCATTGTGCACATCCATCCCTTCCGCCTGCGCTTTCCCATCCGCAGGTTCCTCTATCCGTAGTATATCCATATTGTATGACACAAGCATGAACACAAAGCGACATTTTTTTTGCCCTGTGCACAGCCTCCTTGGGATACTACGAAGCTGCCGGTGCTGTTTTACTCCGCAGCCTGCTTTTCTGCGCGGGCCTTCATGCGTTCCAATTGGGCGGTGCGCTGCTTTTCCCACCGGGCAAGAGAAGCATCGTCCGGGATCTGCAGGCAGCGGGCATAGCTCCAGTGCAGGCCGTCGCGGCGGGCCAGCTTGTAGCGCTGGAACACACCCTTGCCTGCGGCATTGCTGCTGCCGGCGCAGTGGGGGCACTGGCTCAGGGTGTACCAGCTGTTGCTGCCCTTTTTCAACCATACATCATCGGGCTTGAGCGGTGCGCCGCACTCCGGGCAGCTCATGGTGTAAATTTTGGGGTCGGTGCGCCAGGTGTACTGCTCTACATAGCCGCGGAATACCTCAAAATCCCGGTAGTCGCCGGGGGTGGGGCACAGGCTGGCCCGCAGGGATTCCTCCTCAGTGGGGTAGGCCGCAAGACCGGCCCGCAGGTCGAGCATCCGGCAGACATCGGCGGTGTACAGCGTGTCGGAAAGGGCATCGTGGAACTGCCGCTCCATGGGCAGCCCTAAGCGGGTGACGACGCTTTCCAGCGTCATGCCCTCGCCCTCTTTGCGGGGATGCTCCCGCAGGAACACCTGCTGCAGGTCGTACCAGACGGTGGGCTTTGATTCGTCGATGTTGCACAGGTACAGGTTCTGCTTGAGCACCGGTACGTCATCCATGCCCCACTCGGCAAATTCGGCATCCGGGCCGCACCACTGCATAAAGCGGCGCAGGCCCTGCACGATGGGCTCACCCTTGTCCAGATCGGCCTGCGTCAGGCCGGTGACCTTGGCAATGTGATGCTGCAGCTTGCGGAAGATGCGGGGCCGCAGATGGATGGAAAAGGTATCCAGCACGTTGGCATCCTCGTCGATCTTCACGGCACCGATCTCCACGATCTCGCCCCGGAAGGTCTGCTGCACGCCATGGTAATTAAAGGTATACGGCTGGTAGCCGATATTCCATTCCAGATCAAATAAAACCAGATTGCGCGGCATTGTTTTGTGTTCCTCTCGTTACTTTAAAATAAACTTCTCCACAGCCTCGGCCACACCGTCGTGGTCGTTGTCGGCGGCAGTCACATAGTCGGCCACGGCCTTTACCGGCTCTTCGGCATTCTGCATGGCCACGCCCACACCGGCGTACTCGATCATGGAGCGGTCATTCAGGCCGTCGCCGCAGGCCATCAGGTTTTCGCGGCCAAGGCCCATGTGCTCCAAAAGGGCGGCAAGGCTGCCGTCCTTGGCAACGCCCAGCGGCACGGCTTCAATAAAGAACGGGCTGGAGGGGTACAGGTCGATGCGGCCGTCAAACTGCTTTTTGCCGGCGGCCCACACCTCGTCCCGGCGGGCGGGGTCCAGCGTGATGAGCATTTTGCAGATGGGGTAATCCACATACTTTGCCAGATCGTCCACGCCGGTCATGGGCAGTTTGCAGGTAAAGCACTCGCGCAGTGCCCACTTGTCGTCCGGGTGCTCGGTGACAACGCCCTCTTTATTATAGGTGATAATGGTCACGTTCTGTGCGGCGGCAAAGGCGCACAGCTCGGGTACGTACTGGGCATCCAGCTGTTTCTGGTACAAAGTCTCGCCGGTGCGGCAGTCGATGATCTTGCCGCCGTTGTAGGAAAGGATGCAGCCGCCCTTTTTATCCAGCCCCAGTTCCTTTGCCAGCGGCAGCACGCCCGCGGTGGGACGGCCGGATGCCAGCACGATGGTGACACCCTTTGCAATTGCAGCATCCAGTGCGGCGCGGGTGCGGGGTGTAACTTCCTTCTGGCTGTTGGTCAGGGTGCCATCCAGATCCAGTGCCAGAACTTTGATCTCTGCCATATAAAATCCTCTCAATTTATATAAAGGTAAAAAAGCACTTACTCTCTTATTGTACAATGAAATGCCATCATCTTTCAACCCTTGCAGAGACGTTTGTGGAAAAAGTGGTGGCACTTGAGCAGGATTTTACATCCCTTTCCGGCTTTTTACGTTGGCGCGGATGCCGCAGCCGACGAGGAGAACTGCCTGCTGGGCCTGTTCCAGAAACCCAAGTACATCTTCCTGTTCATCGGCGACGGCATGGGCACTGCCCAGATCCAGTCTGCCCGCTTCTACAAGGGCACCGTGGACAACAACGGCGCTGTGACCGAGGCCGACTTCCACATTTTCCCGGATAAAGTAAAACCTCCCCGCTCTGGAACCGCAGCGACTGCGGCCGGGCAGGGAGGTTTTGCGTTGATTATGCTGTTTGCCTTTGCGGCTCCGCGGGTGAAAAAACAAATCGGGAAAGTCCGCAGACTTTCCCGATTTGTAATTTAGAAAATGATTCCGCTGAATATGGCCAGAGCAAAGCGGAGGCCATTCAAAATTTAATTGTTGATCTCCGGGAAGCCCTCCAGCTTGCTGGTGCAGTGGGGGCAGCGCACTGCCTTGATAGAGATCTCGCTCTGGCAGTAGGGGCACACCTTGGTGGTGGGCTCTGCGGGAGCTTCCGGCTCAGCAGGCTTCTTGTGCAGGGCGTTGATGGTCTTGATGACCACGAACAGCACAAAGGCCACGATCAGGAAGTTAATGATGGCATTGATGAAGGAACCAATGCCGATCATCACATCGCCCACATGGATGCCCACTTCCGAGAAATCTGCGTTGAAGAACAGGCCGATGGCAGGGTTGATGATGTCGTTCACCAGTGAGTTGACGATGGCCGTGAACGCACCGCCGATCACAACACCGACTGCCATATCCAGCACGTTGCCGCGCATGGCGAAGGCCTTGAATTCTTCAAAAAACTTTTTGATGCCCTTGATCTCTTTTTCTGCCATAAGAAAATCCACTCCTTTACTCCCTTTATGCCGCAAGGGAACGTATTTGCGTCTATGATAGCGGATTTTTGGCGTGATTGCAAGGGAAAATGACAGCCTCAGTCCTCTTTTGGAAAAAAATAAAACGGGAAAGTCCTGCAGACTTTCCCGTTTTGCAAGGATGAAACAGTTTTTACTTTTCCGGTGCAGTAAAAGCGATGGGGGTAGCACCTGCAGCGGCATCCACACTCAGCAGGGAGATGGGAGCGACCTCGTAGTGCAGGGTCTCAAAGCTCTGGGTCTGGCCGTCCTCGGTGGTGAACTCCAGAATGTAGGTCACGTCGGACTGCTTGTCAGCCTCCACATCGCGGGTGATGACGATGTTCTCGCCGTCAGCCAGACCGTTCTCGCCGGCCAGATTGTCGCCCTTCTCGTCGCTGCCTGCATCGTACAGGTACAGCTCGGTGACGGTAGAACCGGTGGTGTTGTACACAGTGTACTCAGCGGTGGTGGGCTCAGCAGCTTCGCTGGAAGCAGCCTCAGAGCTTGCAGCCTCGGAAGAAGCGGCAGCAGAAGAAGCCACAGAAGAGGAAGCGGCGGTGGAGGATGCAGAAGAACCGCAGGCAGTCATGCCAACAGCCAGTGCTGCAGCGGCAGCAACGATCGCAATGTTCTTGAGTTTCATGTGAAATATACTCCTTTGAATTTACTTCGTATTCAGATCAACCAACAGGGTGTGATGGATGATGAAGACGATTATACGGGAATTTCGACAAAAAATCAAGACGCCTATGTGCATTTTGAACGATGAAACAGGAACTGTTACCAATTTGACATGAAATTGGAACATTTTAACACGAACTAACATGAAGCAAAGTTTTGTAGGAAAGGCTGCTTGCCGCTTTCGTAAAAAGACAGCCCCATGCAGACTTTGGCCTGCACAGAGCTGTCTGGTCGGAAGATCAAGGAAGGCGCAGCGCCCAAATGGTTTTACTTGGGCTGGCGGCCGATGTAAGCCAGAATGCCGCCGTCGGCGTACAGGATCTGGCCGTTCACAAAATCGGAGGCGTGGCTTGCAAGGAACACGCAGGGGCCCACCATGTCGTCCGGCTCACCCCAGCGGCCTGCGGGGGTCTTGGCAGTGATGAACTGGTCGAAGGGGTGGCGGCTGCCGTCCGGCTGCACCTCCCGCAGAGGTGCGGTCTGGGCGGTGGCGATGTAGCCGGGGCCCATGCCGTTACACTGGATGTTGTACTCGCCGTACTCGGAGGCGATATTCTTGGTGAGCATCTTCAGTGCACCCTTGGCGGCAGCGTAGGAGGAGACGGTCTCGCGGCCCAGCTCGCTCATCATGGAGCAGATGTTGATGATCTTGCCCTCGCGTTTTTCCATCATGTCCGGCAGAACGGCCTTGGAGCAGTTGAAGGCACCGCCTACATGCACATCGATGACCCGCATGAAGTCGGCGTGGCTCATCTCGGTCATGGGCACGCGCTTCATCAGACCGGCATTGTTTACCAGAATGTCCACAGGGCCGACCTCGGCCTTGATCTTTGCAACCATGGCGTTCACAGCGTCCTCATCGGACACGTCGGCCACATAGCCGTGTGCGTCGATGCCGGCTGCCTTGTATGCTGCAAGGCCCTTTTCAAGGCTTGCTTCGGAAGAGCAGTTGAAGCAGATGGCGGCACCGCACTTGGCCATGCCTTCGGCGATGGAAAAACCGATGCCGTGGGCACCGCCGGTGATCAGAGCCACTTTGCCCTGCAGGTTGAAAGCGGAAAGATCCATGATGTTCTCCTTCTCAAGTTAAATTTTTAGCAAAAAGCCCCGTACCGGTGAACCCGGTACGGGGCTTGTGTATGGTGCTTTTTAGCGCAGGTCAGTGGTAGCGATGTTGTCCATGTCGTCAAACTCCATGTTCTCGCCGCCCATTGCCCAGATAAACGTATAGTTCGAGGTGCCTACGCCGCTGTGAATGCTCCAAGAAGGGCTGATGACAGCATCCTCGTTGTGCATCACGATGTGGCGGGTCTGGGTAGGCTCGCCGCACATGTGGAACACCACCTGCCCCTCGGGCAGTTCAAAGTAGGTATAAATTTCCATGCGCCGCTCGTGGGTGTGGCTGGGCATCGTGTTCCAGTTGGAACCGGATTCCAGTTCGGTCATACCCATGCTGAGCTGGCAGGTCTTCAGCACATCCGGGTGGATGAACTGATTGATGGTGCGCTTATTGCAGGTCTCGACGCTGCCCAGAGGACGATGGTTTGCATCAGCCATCTTGATCAGGCGGGTCTCGTAAGAGCAATGTGCGGGAGCGGATACCATGTAGAACTTGGCGGGATGCTCCGGGTCGGCGGAAGCAAAGGTGACTTCCTTGGTGCCCTTGGTGATGTACAGGCAGTCCTTATAGCCCAGCTCGTACTTCACGCCGTCGGCCACCACGATACCGGTGGAATCCTTGCCGATGTTGAACATGCCGATCTCGCGGCGCTCCAGAAAGTAGTGGGTGCCGAAGTTTGCCCACACGTCGATGCCCTTGTCGATGGACACGGTCTCGTGCACCGGCATGCAGCCCAGCGTGACCATGCGGTCCACATGGCTGTACACAGCAACGACCTCATCGGCCTTGTACAGGCCGGTGATGAGCATTTCGTCCCGCATTTCCTCGGTGGTATAGCGCTTGAAATCCTTCTGGTTGCAGGAGTAGCGGATATCCATTCTGGACTCCTCCCTGCTCTTAGCGCTGAATACGGCCGGAACCGTCGCCGCCAGCCAGCTTCTCGACCTCGGACACGGTCATCATGTTGTAGTCGCCCTCGATGGAGTGCTTCAGAGCAGAAGCAGCAACAGCGAACTCAACAGCTTCCTGAGTGGTCTTGCCGGTCAGCAGGCTGTAGATCAGGCCGCCGCCGAAGGAGTCGCCGCCGCCAACGCGGTCGATGATGTGCAGGTCGTACTTCTTGGAGAAGCAGTACTCATTGGAAGCAACATCGTACAGCATAGCGCTCCAGCCGTTGTCGAAGGCGCTGTGGCTCTCACGCAGGGTGATAGCGACCTTCTCAAAGTGGAACTTGTCAGCCAGCTGCTTAGCCACGCTCTTGTAGCCCTCGGCATTCAGCTTGCCGCCGTAGATATCGGTAGCCTCGGCCTCGATGCCGAACACGTCCTTTGCGTCCTCCTCGTTGGAGATGCACACGTCAACATACTGGCACAGGTCAGTCATGGCAGCGCGGGCCTGCTCACGGGTCCACAGCTTGCCGCGGTAGTTCAGGTCGCAGCTGATCTTCACGCCGTGAGCCTTAGCAGCCTTGCAGGCCTCGCGGCAGATCTCGACGACATTCTCGCCCAGAGCCGGGGTGATGCCGGTGAAGTGGAACCAGTCCACGCCCTCGAAGATCTTATCCCAATCAAAGTCGGAGGGCTGAGCCAGCTGGATGGCGCTGTTGGCACGGTCGTAGATGCAGACGGAACCACGCTGAGAAGCACCCTTCTCGTTGTAGTAGATGCCAACGCGATCGCCGCCGCGGGTGATCATGCTGGTGTCAACGCCGTAACGGCGCAGGCTGTTGACAGCGGCCTGACCGATTGCGTGTGCGGGGAGCTTGGTGACGAAGGCTGCGTCCAGACCGTAGTTGGCCAGAGAAACAGCAACGTTTGCCTCGCCGCCGCCGAAGGTGAACTCCAGGCTGTTAGCCTGAACGAAACGCTCGTAGTTGAACGGCTGCAGACGGACCATCAGTTCGCCAAAAGTAACGACTTTCATTGGTTATTCTCCTTTTATTTACAGGTGTTTATGACCTTCTGCTGCGGGGCATCCCCGGCGCAGCAGGGCTTTCACGGATAAGGGGGCCGGAGCTCAGGCCTGAACCAGGTGGAATGCGAAGCCGCCGATCTCGTCTGCAAAGTAGCAGGCGATGGTCTTGCCGTTCTTCACGACCTTGCTGTCCAGATCGAACTTGGCACCGCGCTGAGACAGGTGATAGATGGCACGATCCACGTTGTTGCAGCCGATGGCGATGTGGCCATTGGTGCCGCGGCCGACCTTCTTCATGATCTCGAACTCCTTGTTGCCGACGAAGATGCTGGAGTTGCCGGGAGCGACCTTCATGTTCAGCAGGCTGCCGATGATGTTTGCCACCTTCATGGCCTCTTCCTCGTTCTCGGTGTTGATGCCAATGTGCATCAGCTTCAGGCCCAGCATGGTGTCAACCGCTTCCTTGCTCTGAGCAGTGATCTTTGCCCAGTCGCCGGCTTTAATCACGTCACTCTTGCACATCCAGGTGCCGCCCACAGCGAAGATCTGGTCATAGCCCAGATAGTCGTTGACGTTCTTTGCGTTGACACCGCCGGTGCACATCCAGCGTGCGCTCTTCAGGGCAGCGCCGATGTTCTTCAGCATGCCGACACCGCCGTTTGCCTCAGCGGGGAAGAACTTCAGGGCCTCGCAGCCCATGTTCATAGCCTGCTGCATCTCGCCTGCAGAGCAGGTGCCGGGCATCATGATGCCGCCCTTGTCGATAACGTGCTTGCAGACTTCGGGGTCGAAGCCGGGAGCAACGATGAAGGAAGCACCAGCTGCCATTGCACGGTCAGCCTGCTCGGTGGTCAGGACAGTGCCTGCGCCCAGCAGCATCTCGGGCATCTCCTCGTGGATCTTGCGGATGCAATCCTCAGCACATGCGGTGCGGAAGGTGACCTCAGCTGCGGGCAGACCGCCGTCAGCCAGAGCCTTGCACAGGGGCAGGGCTTCATCAACGCTGTTAAAAGCGATAACAGGGATAATGCCGATCTGATAGACCTTTTCTACGATGGGATTCATAACGCATTTCTCCTTTTAGTTTGAACTCTCTTGGTGCGCGTGGGCTGCCGTTTGGGCATGGTGCACCCACTGTGCGCTCATATTATTAGTATAAACGACGGAAATGAGTTTGGAAATGCTCAACAAGCACAATGTTTTGCATAAGAGCTTGTATACATTGCACAAAAATGACGAATGACCTGAAAATTGGGGCTGTTTTGACCCTGTTTGCTCAAATACCAAGCCTGCCGAACAGCTCTGCAACGCCGTCGTGGTCGCAGTCGGCTTCGCTCACAATGCTGCCAATGGCCTTGATCTGGGGCATTCCGTTGGCCATAACAGCGGCGATCCCTGCCTTTTCCAGCATGGCGCGGTCGTTCTCGCTGTCGCCCACGGCAAGGGTGTTCTCGTGGGGGATGCCCAGCAGGTCGGCCAGAGCCAGCAGGGCACTGCCCTTATCCACACCGGCAGCGGTCACTTCAATGTTATCCGGCGAACCCTGCACCACGGCCACGCCCGGGATAGCCTGAAACTTTGGCAGGGCAGCGGCGGTCTTTTCGGTGCTGTCGAAGAACATGCACAGTTTTTCGATCTCGTGCGCATGGCGGGACATCCAGCTCTCGATGCCGGGAATGACGGTAAAGCGGCCGTCGGTCAGGTTCTGCCGCGCCTCGGAGGAGAGAAAGTGGGCGGTGCGGGAGGTGAGCTTTGCAATGCCCTCCGGAGTCTTGATGGCAAGGCCGTCGCTGAATACGCTCAGCTCGCCATCGTACTGCTGGAACAGGTCAAAAGCTTCCCGTGCCACTTCTGCCGGCATCAGGCGGTGCAGCAGACAGGCGGGCTCACTGGTATGGCGCTGGGCGGCATTGGCATAGCGGCTGTGCACAGCACCCATGGGGTCATCGCCAAGGTCCCACACGGCGGCACCGTTGGAGGTGATGGCATACCGGATGCCGGGCAGCTTTGCCACAACAGGCGGCAGGCTGGCCAGAGGGCGGCCTGTGGCGGGCACCACCACCACGCCATGCTCTACAGCGCGGGCAATGGCTTGACGGGTGGCAAGGGTGACCTCGTTGTTCCGGTTCAGCAGGGTGCCGTCCAGATCCAGCGCGGCAAGGCGGACAGGGGGAAAGCTTTGCAACATAATGGCTCCTTTTATAATAGATACGCTCAAAAACAGAGCGCAGGTTTACAACACTCTTTTTATTTTATCGCACCGGAAAGGTTTGCGCAAGATGGCGTGATGTGGTATAATCATACGTCATCACATTGAAAATATAGGAGAAATACCATGAATCCCAAACAATTGTGGAGCCGGCGCCGCCCGCACCTGTGGTTCCAGCTGTACTGGGTGGTGTATCTGATCTGGTTCTTCTGGCTGGATCTGACCATCAAAGATCCCAAATATATCATCCACGCCCCACTTGATGATCTGATCCCCTTCAATGAGTGGTTCATCTTTCCGTATTGCAGCTGGTTTGTGCTGCTGGCTGGTGTGACGGCCCTGCTGTGGTGGTGCGACACCCAAAGCTACGATAAGCTCTGCCTGACCATGTTTTCCGGCATGACCTTCTGCCTGATCCTGTACATGCTGCTGCCCAACGGTCTGGATATCCGCCCCACAGTGGATGCGGTGGGCCGCAGCAACATTGCAATGAGCATCATGCAGCTGATCTGGAGGGCGGACGCCTCGGTCAATGTGTGCCCGTCCATCCATTGCCAAAGCACGGCCTGCATGGCAATGGCGTTCAGCCACAGCAAGCTGGCAAAGGAGCGCCCGGCCCTGAAAATTCTGGCCTGGGTGTGGGCTGCACTGATCTGTGCGTCCACCGTGTTCACCAAGCAGCACTCCATCATTGATGTGGTGTGCGGTCTGGCTGTGGCCTTTGTGTGGGCGCCGGTGGTGTACCGTTCCGCTAAAAAGTAAACGCAGCAAAAGCCCTTCACCCGGAGGGCTTTTGTGCTGCCATGGGGCCTGTCTTGACAAAACAGAGAAAAATGTTGGCGATTTTTAGTTGCGGCCACACTTGACAGCCGCCCTGTGGTTGGGTAATATGGTCTTGATAACTTCAATACTAGTATATCAATTTTTGTTTTACACCGGAGGTTGAAGGGAGAGAGACCACATGTCATCACTGAGTGCGCGCGAAACGGCATACCAGACTATCCGCAGCCGGATCATCACGATGGAGCTGAAGCCCGGTGATCCGCTGAATGACCGGGAGCTGGCCGAAGAGCTGGGCATCAGCCGCACGCCCATGCGGGAGGCTTTGCTGATGCTCAATCTGGCCCGCATGGTGGACATCAAACCGCAGAGCGGCACCCATGTGGCACCCATCAACCTGAAGTTGATGGAGATGGAGCAGTTTGCCCGCTATACACTGGAAAAAGAGATCCTGAACCGGCTGCGCGGCCATGTGACACCCCGGCAGGAGGAAGAATACCGCAGCAACATTGAGACATACCGTGAGCTGGAAGCGGATATGAGCCAGCCGGACCGCACTGCCCGTATGCTGGAGCTGGATAATGCATTCCACCGCAAATCCTTTGAGTTGTGCGGCATGGAAGCTCACTACGACCACATGCTGGCCAGCCTGCAGCATGTGGAGCGCATCCGCAAGTTCAGCCTGCAGACCGAGGAAAACAAGTCGGTCTGCTCCTCGCACACGGCAATTCTGGAAGCACTGCTGCACGGCAGCGCGGACGACGTGAGCGAAGCGCTGGAAAGCCACCTGAGCCGGTATAAGCAGTCGGTGGCGCAGGCCCGCAGCGTCCACCCGGAATATTTTATTGATGAATGAACTTGAGGGAGAAACCGCTGGAAGAGGGCAGGTTCCTCTTTTTTGCATAAAATGTAAAAAAATTGAATTACTTGAATCACGTTATTGACCAAAACAGCGTTTTGCGGTAGAATCGAGGTACAACAGGCATGGCATCATGCCGGTTCCCGATGCAGCGTGCCGTGGGGCGCGGCTGTGCGATCCCTTTACAGAATAAGGAGGTCTTAAGCAATGAAGGCCAAACGATTGATAGCTCTTGCACTGGCAGCAGTGTTCATGCTCAGCGCGGCAGCAACGCCGGTGTTTGCCGCAGCAGCTCTGCCGCAGGAAAATGCAGCGCTGGAGCAGCAGAATGATATGGTTTCCATCCGGCTCAAAGCCACGGGCGACCTTGTTTATGGCTCCAACTACAAGCTGGAGGTGCAGACCAACCCTGCCGATACCCAGTATATCGGTGTTGTGGTGGGCGTTGGCGGCGAAGCGAATGGCTATGTGACGCTGGTGCTGTCGGATAAGATCCGCACGCTGCTCAAGATGATCCCGCTGCCCAAGAAGATGTCCAAGACACCGGATCAGGCAGAGGAGTTCAATGTGTACAGCTACCTCAAGCAGCTGATCGACGGCAACGATGTCAGCGTGCTGCTGCGGGTGGCCGATGAGGCCGTCTCGGTGATGGATGTGCTGCACTTCTATGTACCTACCATCGATCAGGTGTCCAACGGCCTGCGCCTTGCGCTGAACCTGATCCGCAAGTATCTGCCGGAGGGCGCGTTCAGCCGCATTTATCTGGACGAACAGCCGGTGGATGCCGGCAACTATGTGGCCGGTGCACTGGCGCTGGAAAGCAGCGATATGAACACCGCAGGCTTTGCCATGTTCAAGATCAAGCCCAAGACAAACGGCGTGCGCATGTACTGGGCACAGCAGGCCGAAAAGCCCATGACCGCCGAAGAGCTGCAGAGCTTCAATGAAGCGGCTGTGCTGGAAGTGGATGGTCAGGTGGTGCCCACCGATAAGATCCGCTACAGCTACAAGAAGTCCGGCTGGGGCTGTGATGCCACCAGCGAGCTGCCCACAGAGCCGGGCACCTATGTGCAGACGGCAGAGATCGGCGGCAATTACTCCTGCAGCAAGATCAGCCGCAACATCACCGTAAAGTGATGTCGTAAAGCAAAAACAAGACCCCGCACCAGAAGGTGCGGGGTCTTGCTGTATCTTATGAGAAAAACGGGATCACATGCGGAACCGGAAGCCCCAGCCGCCGCAGCAGCAGTTGCAAAGCAGGTTCAGCAGGATCATGCTCCAGCACCACTGCATCAGGCCGCCGGGGCTGGTGTAGGTGGCCTGTGTGGTGCGGTAGGTCTGGCCGGGGTTCTGCATCCGGCGCAGGTGCATCTGGTACTCGGTGTTGCCCGGGTCCAGCTGCACGGCACGGCGGGCATCCTGCAGCGCATCGATGCGGTTGCCCAAGCCCTGATTTGCGAGGGAGGACAGATAATACCACCGGGCATTGCGGCCGGTCATGCCGTCCAGCACGCGGCGGGCCTCCGCATAGCGGCCATTGGCCACAAAGTTGCGGGCGGCCTGCATCTCCGGGCTGTCGGAGCCGGAATAGCTTGCGCCCTGCTGGCCGTAACCCTGCTGGTAGCCGCCAAAGCCAAACCCGAAACCGAACGGGTCAAAGCCATCGAATCCGTCAAAACCGCCGTAACCGTTCTGATAACCCTGCTGCTGGTAGCTCTGCTGGCCGTAACCCTGTTGTTGGTAGCTGCCGTAGGGATTTCCGCCCATCTGGGGGCCGGTCTCGCCCTTGGTAATGGCATCATAAGCCGCCTGCACTTCCTTGAAGTGCTCCTCGGCGGTAGGATCGTTGGGGTTCAGGTCCGGGTGCCAGCGCTTGCACTTGGCGCGGTATGCTTTTTTGATCTCGTCATCGCTTGCGCCGCGCGAAACGCCCAGCACCTCATAGGGGTCTCTCATGGATATACTTCCTCACGTCTCATTTCGCGCAGCCACAGTGCCGCGCAATGTTTATAGTCTACCGTATTGCCGTGGAAAAATCAAGACAAAGCCGCCATTCAGCCACGGCTGCGGGCCTGCTTGGCTGTTTTGCAGTTGTATTTGAGCCATACGCCGGAGTAAAGGATGTTGCGCAGCAGGTCTGCGTCCTCCACGCAGGGCAGGCGTTCAAAGCTCTGGGCACACTGCGCCAGCAGCAGCTCAAAGATCTCTTTCATCTCTTCCTCATAGCCGGGCTGCTGACTGAGTGCTTTCAGCGGATTGTAGGCCCCCTTGCGCTGGTCGTGCTCCAGATCGTCATAGGCATCCAGCAGGTAGATGAACTTGCCCAGATGGAAGCCGATGCTGCGCAGCTCCGGTGACCAGTGATCCTGCCGGTAGTCGAACAGCTCTGCCATCAGCTCGCCAAAGCAGCCGGACACGGCATCCAGATCTTCGCTCCCGGCAGCTTCATATTCTGCCAGCCTGTCCAGACAGGTGCGGATGGCGCTGCACTGACGGGGCCAGCGGCTCTCGGCAGCCTGCTTACAGCCGGTAAGCAGCTTTTCATATCCAAGGCCCAACAGGCTGCGGTCGTCCTTCCACTTATCCTCGGCGTTGTAGTAGTGCAAGGCTACGCTCAGATCTGCACAGTAATCGGTGGGGGAGGCCGCCCGCCATTCCACACCGCCCAAGGGGTGGATGGGGCACCGGTCGTGGCCGGAAGAAGCTTCGGTCTCGCCCTCGTACAGGCTGCACAGCAGCAGATTCAGGAAGGTGAGGTCATAGCTCAGCGTAAAGCGGCCCCGCAGGCCGTGCAGTGCGTCGATGCGGCGGCACAGCCCGCAGTAGGCGGTGCGGTAGCGCTTTTGTGCTTCGTCCGAAAGCGCGGCCTGATTGGGCACAACATAACCAAACATGGCCGCTCAGCTCTTTTTGATGAACTGGGTGCCGCAGCGCGGGCAGGAGATCTGGATGCGGCCGCGGCCACGGGGCACACGCAGCTTCTGGCGGCACTTGGGGCAGCGGTAGTAGTGGTAGAGCTTGCGGTTGGCCCACTGATCCTTCAGACCGCGGAACTTACGGTCTACGCGGTCCTTCAGGGCATAGTACTGGTAGTTCTCCTCCGTGCGCTTGGAAATGTTGCGGCTGAGCGAGCGGTAGTAGCACAGCACCAGCAGTACCAGACCCAGCCATGTGAACAGGCTGAAGCGGGTGAGCAGCGAGATCAGCAGCAGCACGATGGACGCGATGCTCAAAAACTGGTTCAGGCCATCGGTACCGTAGCGGCCGATCATAAACTGACGGAATTTTTCTCTCATAACTCCTGCATCCTTTGTTTTGGAATCAAAGCGGGCGCGCCCGCCGTTATTTTACAGTTCTTAGGATACCAGTCAACCATGATGAAATTTTGAACAGAGTGCAAATCTATCATGAAGGGACGGAAATTAAGCTTCCCGGCAACGGATGGTCACCACGGCATCGGTATCCAGCGCACCTTCCATGCGGCAGTGCAGCACGGCGCGGCCCGCTTCGCCGGTGGTGGCAAGGTAGGTGCCCGCCATGCCGCCGCGCAGCGGCACCACGCTGGGACCAATGATCTTCAGCGGGCCGTCCACGCTCAGCTGAACGGCTTCGCCGCAGTAGGGCAGCAGGCTTCCGTTCTGGTCGATGGCGCGCAGGCTGACAGCGGCGCAGTCCCAGGTGGGGCCGTCGGTGAGGATGGGGTTGTGCACGGTGCATTCCAGCCGGACGCTCTGCACCGGCTCCCGCACCACGGTGCGCACGGTGCGGCCATGCCACACGGCTTCAAAACGGTAGGCTGCGCACGGTGTGCCCAGCACGCCGATGTATTTGTAATACATGCGGGCTACCTCGTTCCAGCTCAGCCGCAGCGAAAGCATCCGCGCCTTGGAAAGCGGCGAAAGCTCCATGGCATCCCGGCGCATCTCGTTCAGGATAGCGGCTGTCATCTGGGCGGAGGCCGGGTCCATGCCCTCGTACTTTTCCAACAAAGAACCCACAAAATCGTTGATCTCAATGGGCGGATGCGTCATGGCGGCAAAACGGCCGTGCCGGTCAGGCGCGAACTCGGCAATGTAGTCGTTGCCGCGGTACAGCCGCACGCTTTCGGCGTTGGTGAACACCCAGCAGGCCGTGGGAACGCCGCCGGGCAGGTCGCCCAGTGCCATGCCGGAAGAGACTTCCAGCACGATGTCCGAGGGGGAACGCGGCGTTTTCTGGCTTGCATATACCGCCGCCGAAAGCTTCGGGTTGCGGAACATATCCATCACACCGTGGTAGCAGATGCGGTCGCCGCTGCCAAATTCCCGGTGGGTGTTGTAATCGGCCATGCACCAGCCAAAGCTGCCGGCCACGCCCTGCTGTGCAATGGAATCGTTGATCCCGGCGGCATAGCGCAGAGCCTGCACCAGCCGGTGGGTCTCGTCGTCAAAGGGCTTGGTGGGCAGCTGCTGCCCGCCGAACTCGCTGATGAGGTAGCCCTTGCGGGGATCGGAAGTCACTGCGGCGCGGGCTTCGCAGGCGGCACCGCGCCCACGGTAAGAGTAATCGTTGTAGGCGTAAACATCCTCCAGCAGCTGGCTCTTGCGGTGGTTCCGCGCGCCTGCCGTGGGGCGGGTGGGGTCCAGCCGGTGGATAGCCTCGTTGGTGCGCTTATAAAACGCTTCGTCGTCGGCGCTGCCGTTCACACGGGCACCCCACAAAAAGATGCTGGGGTGGTTGCGGCACTGGCATACCATTTCGCGGCAGTTCTGCAGGGCCTGCGCCTTCCAGCTCTCGTCGCCGATGTACCGCCAGCCGGGCATCTCGGTGAACACCAGCAGCCCCAGCTCATCGCAGGCATCCAGAAACGCCGGGCTCTGGGGGGAATGGCTGGTGCGCACTGCGTTGCAGCCAAGGTCTTTTTTCAGGATCTGAGCATCCAGCCGCTGGATGCTGTCCGGCATGGCATAGCCCTGATAGGCGTAGCTCTGGTGGCGGTTCAAGCCCCGCAGCTCCACGCGCTGACCGTTCAGGTACAGCCCACCCGCCACGAACTGCACGGTGCGGAAACCGAAGCGGATGGTCTTTTCGTCCAGCACACGGTCCGGCAGACCGGCAGAGCCGGGGCGGATCAGCTGTACGGTGAGGGCGTACAGGGTGGGATGCTCGATGCTCCACGGGTGCACACCGTTCAGCACGCCGGTGATGGGCAGGGAAAGCTCGCCGCTGTAGGCGGCGCGGCTGCCGGAAGGGCTGCGGATCTCGGCCTGCAGTGTGCAGCCTACCGTCTCACCCACGGTGGAGGTATAGATGCGGAAATCGCCCTCGGCCTTTGCCTCGATGAACACATCCCGCAGGTAAGCGGGCTCCTTGATGTCCAGACTGACGGCACGGTAGATGCCGCCGTAGGTCAGGTGATCGATCTGCCCGCCAAAGGGCGGAATGTTCAGATCCTCGCGGCTGTCGCAGCGCACAGCCACCACGTTATTCTGACCCAGATGCAAAGCGCTGGTCAGATCTACCGTGAAGGCGGTGTAGCCGCAGGCGTGGTGGAACAGCCGCCGCCCGTTGCAGAACACGGTCGCGTCATGGGCAACGGCACCAAAGGTGAGCAGAACAGTGCGGCCTGCCCACTCTCTGGGTGCAAAAAACTCCCGCCGGTAGCCGCACAGGCACTGGTATTCATTTTCGTTGCAGTAATTGTAGGGCAGCACCCGCACAGTGTGGGGGATGCGCACCGGTTCCAGTTCCAGTCCGCACTCCGGCCGCACCAGTGCCGGATCGAACCGGGGGGTGAATAGCCAGCCTTCGTTCCAATCGTAGTGTTCCATACAAGAGTCTCCATCCTGATAAAATCACTTTACATCTTATAGTAACACAAACTTATGAACGAAAAAAGAAGCGGAAGGCGCTTTGAAAAGGATTTTTGCCGCTTTTGGCACGAAATGGCGTGGACTGCAAAGAAAAAGAGGCTCAGAGCAGCTTACGGACTGTTCTGAGCCTTTGGATCAGAAATTGATTTCCCAATCAGCGGATAAAATTGGTCATGGGGCGCTTGGGGTTCTGCGGGTGTTCAAAGCCAGCGGCCCTGCCTGCTTCGATGCAGTGCAGCAGCCATGCCATGTTGCGGCCCAGCTCCTGCATTACGGCGCAGCCCTCGGCATCCTGCAGCACCTGCTCGGTGTTGGAGCCGTGCACCATGGCCCAGTAGGAGCCGTTCACCAGCGGCATGTGGAAGAACTGCGGGTACTTCACCAGCTGGTCCAGCGTGGTAGTGGTGCCGGCGCGGCGGGCCGAGCAGCAGATGGCGGCAGGCTTGTAGGCCAGATATCTGCCGCCCGCGTAGGCAAGGCGGTCCATGAAGCTGGTCATGTTGCCGGATGCGGATGCATAGTGCACCGGGCTGCCGAACACGAAGCCATCGGCAGTTTTGGCCTTCTCGATGGCCTCGTTGACCACACCGCCAAACACGCAGCCATTGCCTGCGGCACAGCCGCCGCAGCCGATGCAGCCGCCCACGGGTTTGCCGCCGACATGCAGGATCTCAGTGTCCACACCGGCATCGTTCAGTTCCTTTGCAATGAGCGAAAGGGCGGTATAGGTGCAGCCTTTTTCGTGCGGGCTGCCGTTGATGAGCAGAACTTTCATGGGAATACTCTCCTTTTATGCCAGAATGCGCCGCAAAAGCCCGGCGCTGCCGGTTTTATTGTAGCACAAACCGCCAGACGGCGCAACGCGCGGCCCTTGACAAGAATATGCAGTTGGGTGATAATAAAGTGATACAAAAAACGTGTTTGCAGCCACATCTTCCGGCTGCAAGGAGGAGGAAAGAGAACATGCGCGTGATCGCAGGAGAAGCCCGGGGCCGCAGTCTGGAGGCCCTGCCGGGGACCGACGTGACCCGGCCCACCCTTTCGCAGGTAAAGGAGGCGATGTTCAGCATCGTCCAGTTCGACCTGCCCGGCGCACGGGTGCTGGACCTGTATGCGGGCAGCGGCCAGCTTGGCATTGAAGCACTGAGCCGCGGCGCGGCGCGCTGCGTGTTTCTGGACGAGAACCGCGAGGCGGTGAACATCATCATGCGCAACTGCAAGGCCTGCGGCGTGTTCGACCGCAGCCGCGTCAATATCGGCGAGGCTGCGCGGTATCTTTCCGCCTGCCGCGAGCAGTTCGACATCGTACTGCTGGACCCGCCCTTCCGCAATGGTACACTGGAAAAGATCCTGCCTGTGGTGGATAAATGCACCGCGCCCGGCGGCATCGTGCTGTGCGAGAGCGAGACCGGCATCGTGCTGCCGGCCGAAGCTGGCGGCCTGACCCTGAAAAAACAGTACAAGTACGGCAGGGTGCTGCTGTGGAAATACACAAAGCCCATGCAGAACACAGACCCTGCCGAGAACGAACCGAAGGGAGAAGCACTATGAACGTGAACGAACTTTTGGATACCATTGAGGATGCTCTGGAGGAAGGCGCCAATGTGCCCCTTTCCGGCGGCAAAAAGATCGTGGATGTGGAGCAGATCCGGGATTATCTGGACGAGATCCGCGCAAACCTGCCCGGCGAGCTGCGGCAGGCCCAGCAGATCGTGAACGACCGCGCTCAGATCGTGGAGACGGCCAACGCACAGGCGCAGGCCATTGTGAAAAAGGCTGAGGAGCGGGCGCGCATTCTGGTGAGCGAAGCCGAGATCGTGAAGGCTGCACAGCAGCGCGCCGGGGAAATCACCACTGCAGCCCAGAACGAGGCCCGCACCCTGCGCCAGACCGTGACCGACTATTGCGACAACATGCTCAAGAACACCGAGGAAACAATGGTGGAAAATGCGGCACAGGTAAAGAATGTGCGCGCAAATCTGCGCCAGAACGCCAAGAAAAACGGCTGAAGACAGCCTTTTTCACACACAAATTACACATACGGCAAAAACCAAAGTTCCTGCAGGCAGAAATGACGGCCGACAGGGACTTTTTTTGTTGCATTTTGCGGCAAAAACGGGAGCACAAACCCTTGCAATCAGGGGCCTGATTTGTTAAAATAAAACTGTGTTATCGGGTAAAAGTGTGCGCTGTGTGCACAGTGCCCGGAACACGGAAAGCTTATGAACTGAGAAAGGAGGCCGCAGCGATGGAACTTGAAACACAAGCAGCCTTTGACCCGGCCTCGTTTGAGCATATCCCCGTTCTGCTGAACGAGTGTCTGGAGGGTCTTTCCATTGATCCGGCCGGCACCTACCTTGACGGCACTGCAGGCGGCGCGGGACATTCCCGCCAGATCGCCTTGCGGCTGGATGCAGAAAAGGGCGGCAGGCTGATCTCGCTGGATCAGGACCCGGACGCGGTGCAGACCGCGCGTGCCCGCCTTGCGGGCCTGCCTGCCACGGTGGTGCAGATCAACTTCCGCTATGCCGGACAAGCTCTGGAAAGCCTTGGCATCGACAAGGTCAACGGCGCGCTGCTGGATCTGGGCGTTTCCAGCCATCAGCTGGACGATGCGGCCCGCGGCTTTTCCTACCGTGCGGATGCACCGCTGGACATGCGGATGAGCCAGCAGGGCGAAACGGCAGCGGACCTTGTGAACACCGAGAGCCGCGAAGAGCTGGCACGCATTCTGCGGGATTACGGCGAAGAACCTTTCGCATGGCAGATCGCGGGCAGGATCGTGGAGGCAAGGGAGAATTCTCCCATCGAAACGACCCTGCAGCTGGCAGACATCGTGGCCAGCGCCATGCCCCCGGCGGAACGCCGCAAAAACAAGAACCCTTCCCGCCGCACCTTTCAGGCGCTGCGCATTGCAGTGAACCATGAACTGGATGCGCTGGAAGAAGGCCTGGATACCATTTTTGATCACCTTGCGCCGGGCGGCCGGCTGTGCGTGATCACCTTCCACTCGCTGGAGGACCGGCTGGTGAAGAACAAATTTCGCCGCTGGTCCACCGCGTGCACCTGCCCGCCGGAGTTTCCGGTGTGCGTATGCGGCGGCAAAGCCAAAGCGAAGCTGATCACCCGCAAACCCATTGAAGCAAACAGTCAGGAATTGGAAGAGAACCGGCGCAGCCGGTCCGCCCACCTGAGAGTTTTGGAAAAATGCTGAACGGCAGAAGCCGTTGTGTGAGGAGGAGAGCAAACCATGGGTCAGGCAGCATATGATTATAACGCGGTACGCCGCAGAAAAGCCCCGCAGACACAGCGCAAGGCAGATCTGCGGGTAGCAAAGGGCGGCAAGCGTCGGCTTTCGCCGCTGCAGGCAGCGGTGCACAACGCCATGCATCTGGTAGCAGCAGCACTGCTGGTGGGGTTTGCCATCAGCCTGCTGTGGAGCGAGTCCAAGCTGGTGGAGCTGAACGACCAGATTCAGGACGCAAAGGCTCAGCTGGTCAGTGAGCAGAGCCAGTATACTTACTATAACAGCACCCTGAACAGCAAGACCAACATTACCAGCGTGGAAGAGACGGCCGGCAGGCTGGGCCTGATGAAAATTGATCAGAGCCAGATCACCTACATCCGTTTGGGCGAGAGCGACACGCTGGAGCGCACCCAGTCCGCTGTGCGGCAGTGGACCGACTTTATCTACAACGGTGCCGTGAACATTCTTGGCACTGTAAAGTGAACCAAATACGGGAAAGCGTGCGGCAGCGCACGCTTTTTCGGTTTATACACCCTGTTTGCAGGGCAGTTCCAAATTTGACAAAAGCGCGGCAGAAGGCAGCAAATGCCCGCTGCCGCAGGAGCATACCATGTCGAAATTCTTCCGAAAATTCATCAAAAAAATAAAAGGCCCCTGGCCGGAAACCAGCACCGGTGCCCGCATGAACCCCAGAACCAGTCTGATCTGCGGCGGTCTGGCCCTTGTGGTCATGGGCCTTGCTGCGGCCCGTGTGACCTACAGCCTGTATGATATCCAGATCAAAAACGGTGACACCTACCGCCAGCTGGCCGCAAAGCAGCAGCTGCTGGATACCACCATCAAGGCCACCCGCGGCGAGATCTACGATACCTCCGGCATCACGCTGGCCTCCACCAGCGTGGTGTGGACCATCTGGGCCGACCCGGACAACAGCAAAATCTTATATACCACCACCGGTAAGGATGAGGATGCGGTGCGCACGCTGGACACGGCCATGTGCGCCGAGGTCAGCCGGGAACTGACCCTGCGCCTGCTTTCCGGCGACGGCGAAAGTCTGGACGCGGTGGACACTTCCTCGGAAGCGTACCAGACCCAGTACCAGAAGGTTTACGATGCACTTTCCAAGACGGACACCAAGTATCAGGTGCTGGCCACCAAGGTGAACAACGCTGTCAAGCTGTCCATCGAATCCTACGTTTCCCAGTTCAACAAGGCACACAAGCGTGCCACGGAGACCTCCCGCAAGGGCAACATCTCGGTCGGCAGCGAGAAGAGCTTCCAGCGCAATTACCCCTACGGAGCGTTTGCAGCGGCAGTGCTGGGCTTTACCGATGCGGACGGCATTGGTACTTACGGTCTGGAAAAATCCTATCAGTCCATGCTGGCCGGTGTGGATGGCCGCACCATTACCCAGCGCAATGCCTACGGCAACGCCATTGCGGACGAGAATGCCACCACCTTTGCAGCCAAGGATGGCTCCAATCTGGTGCTTTCGCTGGATGTGAATGTGCAGGAGATCGTGGAACGGTATCTGAACGAAGCCATTGCAGCCAACACGGTGGAGAACCGCGGCTGCGCCATCGTGATGAACGTCAAGACCGGTGCCATCCTCGCCATGGCTTCCAAGCCGGATTTTGACCCCAACGACCCGCTGGACTACAGCGCAAATCTGGATTACCTCAACGAGCTGGTGCGCGCTGAGCCGGAGCTGTACGGCATCTACAAAAAGGATGAGAACGGCAACGAGCTGAAGGATGCAAACGGCAACCGCATTCTGGACGAGGAGGGCGATTACTCCGGCTACTTCCGCGATATCCAGTGGAAAAACAAGGCCATCACCGAGTTGTACTACCCCGGCAGTGTGTTCAAGGTGATCACCTCGGCCATGGGCGTGGACTCCGGCCTTGCAAACATCAACACCACCTTTACCTGCGCCGGTGCTTACGGCGTGGCAAAGGAGACCTACCACTGCGCAGGCCACAAAGCCCACGGCACCATCACACTGGCCGAAGCTCTGCGGCAGAGCTGCAATATCTACTATATCCAGCTGGGCCAGCGTGTTGGCTCCCAGACCTTCTATAACTACTTCGATGCCTTTGGCTTTACCAGCCGCACCGGCGTGGACCTGCCCAGTGAGACGGGCTTCATGCAGTATTATAAGGCCAACCAGCTGGGCGAAGTGCAGCTGGCTTCTTCGGCCTTTGGTCAGGCAATGGCCATCACCCCGCTGCAGATGTGCACCGCTGTGGCCGCAGCCGTCAACGGCGGCTATCTGGTCACGCCCCATGTGGTGGATAAGATCACCGATGCAAATGGCAACGTGATCGAGGAGATCGGTGCCAATGTGCGCCGTCAGGTCATCAGCGAGAGCACCAGCAACGTGATCCGCCAGATCATGGAATATGAGGTGGGCGCCGGTACCGGCGGCGGCAAGTATGCCTATGTGTCCGGCTACCGTATCGGCGGCAAGTCCGGCACTTCCGAACAGTTGAACATGGATCGCCGTGCCGACGGTGACTACAAGAAGGTGGCATCCTTTGCCGCTGTCCTGCCCGCCGACGACCCGGAGATCATCGTCTATGTGATGCTGGATGACCCCAACAACGCCAGAACGGACTACTCGTCCCTGCTGGCAGCGCCCGTTGTGGGCAACATCATCAGCGAGATCGCACCCTACCTTGGCATTGCCGCCGACGGCGAGGATCGCAGCCAGACTGTGGTCACTGTGCCGAATCTGGTGGGCACCGAGTGGAGCAGTGCGCAGGTGCAGCTGAACATCAAGGGCCTCAGGCATCAGCTGGCCGAAAGCACCACCAGTCAGGCGGCAGCAGCTGTCACCTACCAGTATCCGCACGCGGGTGCAAAGGTGGCCTACGGCACCACCGTGTACCTGTATACCGATACCTATGAGGGCAGCCATACCGATGTGCCGGATGTGACCGGCAAGAGCGCGGACTTTGCCCGCCAGATGCTGTCTGCCGCCGGATTGAACTGTGTGGTGGAGGGCAATGCGAACGGCACCGTGCAGGCCCAGAGTGCAGACCCCGGTTCCAGTGTGCAGCGCGGCACCGTCGTGACCATTACCTGTGGGTAACAAGAACCCTCTCAGGCGCTTGCGCGCCAGCTCTCCCGAAGGGCGAGCTTTATGAGTGGGCACGGTAAAGTGAATCTTCTGAAGAACTGCACTTTATCGTAAGATGCAAAAGAGCTCCCCTTTCGGGGGAGCTGGCAATGCCGCAGGCATTGACTGAGAGGGTTTTACAAGATAAACGAGAGGGGAAAGAACCAATGGAAAAAATTTCTGCAAGCAAGCTTCTGGCAGGGCTGGTGCCCGCAGACTTCATCCGGGAAGAGGTGCAGGTGGAACTGGTGACCACCGACAGCCGCGAGGTGCGGTCCGGCTGCATTTTTGTAGCGTTCCCGGGTGAAAAATTTGACGGCCACGATTTTGCGGCCAAAGCACTGGACAACGGTGCTGTTTATGTGGTGGTGAACCACCCGGTGGAGGGCGTGCCTGCGGAAAAGGCCATCCTCTGCCCGGACAGCTACCACGCCATGATGGTGATGGGTGCGAACTACCGCAGCCAGTATCACCCCAAGATGGTGGGTGTGACCGGCAGCGTGGGCAAGACCACCACCAAGCAGATGACCTACGCCGCCCTTGCAGGCTTTGGCGAGACCATCAAGACCAAGGGCAACCAGAACAATGAACTGGGCATGCCCCGCACCCTGATGCGGCTGGAAAGCAGCACGGAGTATGCCGTGATCGAGATGGGCATGAGCCATGCGGGCGAGATCGACCGTCTGGCCCGGGCCGCACGCCCGGATGTGGGCATCATTACCTGCATCGGTGTGTCCCACATCGGCAATCTGGGGAGTCAGGAGAACATCTGCAAGGCAAAGCTGGAGATCTGCAACGGCCTGCCGGAGGGTGCACCGCTGGTGCTGAACTATGATGATAAGTTCCTGCGCGCCGCAAAGCTGCCCGCCCACGTGAAGCCGGTATGGTTCAGTCTGGCAGATGAGAACGCTGATGTGTGTGCACTGTCCATCCGGCAGGAAGAGGACGGCATGAGCTTTGTGCTGGAAGATCAGGAAGAGGGCACCTTTATGGTCAAGATCCCGGCCATGGGCAAGCACAATGTGGCAAACGCTTTGGCTGCTTACTGCGCCGCCACCCGCTTGGGCTGCGACCCGCGCGGTGTCATCAAGGGGCTTTCCAATTTTGAGCAGACCGGCCGCCGCCAGAAGGTGGTGCACAGCAAGGGCGTTACCGTCATTGAGGATTGCTACAATGCAAACCCCGACAGCATGAAGGCCGCGCTTGCCATGTTCAAGGAATTCCCCTGCAAGCGCCGCTTTGCCCTGCTGGGCGATATGCTGGAGCTGGGCGAGCTGTCCCGCGAAGCCCACGAGGAGCTGGGCCGTCTGGCTGCGGAGAGTGATCTGTACTGCCTTGTGACCTACGGCGAAAACGCAAAGCGCACTGCTGTGGTGGCTGCGGCCAAGGGGGTCAAGACCCTCCATGCCAACAACTACCGCGAGGCAGCGGATGCTCTGCTGAACCGGATAGAGCCGGGCGATGCCCTGCTGGTGAAGGCAAGCCGCGGCATGGCGCTGGAAAAAGTGCTGGAAATTTTCTACGCAGAGCAGAAAGATGCCGAAGAATAACCCTTTGGCATGAATTTGGAGATTGAAAAATGATTCGTTTCGCCTTGGTCGTCGCGTCGGTGCTGGGTTTTGTGCTGACTGCGGCGCTCGGCAATATGATGGTGCCGCTGCTGCGGGAGCTGCAGCGTGCGGCACGCGGTACACAGCCGGACAGCGATGCCCCGGACAGCCCGGTGCCTACCATGGGCGGGCTGTGCCTGATGGTGGGCACCCTTGCCGCTGTGGGCGTGGGCTGGCTGGCCGCATGTGCTGCACAGCCTTCCCTGCTTGGCAGCGACCGGCAGATGACCTCCCGCCTGCTCATTGCACTGCTGGGGTCGCTGGCCTTTGGCGCAGTGGGGCTGGCCGATGATCTGGCCCGCATCCGCGGCCGCTACCCGAACGGTTTGGGCCTTGGCCTGCGTCGTACGCAGCGCCTTGCACTGGAATGCATCGCTGCAGCGCTGGTGCTGGGCCTGCTGGCGCTGAACGGGTGCCTGCCCACAGGGCTGATCCTGCCGGGAGCAGGTTATGTGGAATGTGCGCTGGCACCGCTGCTGTGGGCTGTGCTGCTGGTGGCGATGGCCGAGGCGGCCCGCGTGGCCGACGGTGCCGACGGCACGGTGTGCGGCGCGGCCTTTGTAGCTATGCTGGGCCTGATGATGCTGGAAACGCAGCTGGGCTGGTTCCCGCTGGCAGTATTCCCGGCGGCACTGGCCGGTGCACTGATGGCCTTTCTGCTGTGGGATTTTCCACCGGCAAAGCTGCACCCCGGCCGGTGCGGCTGCTTGTATGCAGCGGGAGCCATTGGCTGCATTCCGCTGTGCATTGGCTACGCAGAGCTGAGCATCCCGCTGGCACTGCCCTTCTGGGTGGAGGGCGGCATGGTGGTGCTGCAGGTCCTGTTCTGCCGCTGGAAGGGCAGGCCGCTGTTTGCGGCGGCACCGCTGCACCGCTGGCTGGAAAAGCGCGGCATGAGTGCAGTGAATATTTTTTACAGCCTGTGCGCACTGAGCGTGTGCGGGCTGGCGCTGGCCGTGCGTCTGGCACGCTGGGCCTGAGCGCCTGATTCTGAAAATAAGGGGGCGTGGCAATGGCAGCCACCCGCAGACAACATAAAAACCAAAAAGAAAGTGCATGGGTGCCGCCGCTGCAGCGGGACCCGGGACCGTGGAACCGGCTGCTGCTCAACTGGCTGGCAACGCTGGCCATTATCATGGTGTTCGGCCTTGTAATGCTGTACAGCGCAAGCTATACCACCGGCTACCTGCGCATGGGCGACAGCCTGCACTACATCAAGCAGCAGGCTATCTGCATGGCCATTGGCATTGGCTGTATGGTAGTCATGAGCTATGTGGATCACCGCTTCCTGCGCTGGGCGAGCAAGCCGCTGTACTGGGTGGTGCTGGCCATGCTGGCCGTCACGCTGACCTTTGCACCGCTGAACGGCTGCCGCCGCTGGATCCGTCTGGGCGGCCTGACTCTGCAAACCTCTGAGGTGGCAAAGTTTGAAATGATCCTGCTCTCGTCCCATCTGGCAGCAAGTGCGCCGCAGATCGGCCGGTTCAGCCCGTCGCTGAGAGAAAAGATCAAGCCAAAGGATTGGTTGTTCATCCGCATCGTAAGGCAGCTGATCGTGCCGGTGCTGCCACTGGTGCCGGTGGTGTTGCTGCTGTTTTTAGAGCCGCACATGTCCGGCATCCTGCTGACCACCGCCATCGTGGGCACCATCCTCATGCTGACCGGCTGCGGCGGTGTATTGACATGGTGCGGGGCCGCAGCGGCGGCTCTGCTGCTGAAACCGGCCCTGACGCTGGTGGAATCCATTGGCTATCTGCAGGACCGCCTGAACACATGGTCCGATGATCTGGAAGCGCTGAACGACCAGACCAAGCAGAGCTTGTACGCCATCGGCTCCGGCGGACTGAAGGGCCTTGGCCTTGGCAACAGCGTGGAAAAGCAGCTCTGGCTGCCGGAAAGCACCAACGACTTCATCTTCAGTGTGGTGTGCGAAGAGTTGGGCTTCATCGGTGCGGTGCTTATCATCGTGCTGTTCATACTGCTCATAGCGCAGGGCCTGATGATCGCCTATAAGGCCGAGAACCAGTTCTGCACCATGGTGGGGATTGGCATTATGGCGCAGATCGCCTGGCAGGTGTTCTGCAACATCGCCGTGGTCACCAACACCATCCCGAATACCGGCATCAGCCTGCCGTTTTTCTCGTCCGGCGGCACCAGTCTGATCTTGCTGCTGGCAGAAATGGGCGTGATGGTGAACATTGGGCGCAACGGAGAGCGGGCGGCGCAGCAGAGGGCAGCGGCCCACGCACAGCGGCAGGCTGCAAAGGCTCAGCGTGATGCGGAGCTGAAGGACCGTACCATCAATCTGGACGATGCCCGCCGTGCGCGCAATGAACTGTAACGACTGTTTTGAGGGCGCAGGCCAGTGGGAAGCTCCCCGATGACCTGCCCAGATGCACTAATAATAGAGGAGGAATCGTCATGCGAGTTCTGATCGCTGCCGGCGGCACTGCCGGCCATATCAACCCGGCACTTGCCATTGCAGGTGCTATCAAAAAGGCAGACCCTTCTGCCGAGATCCACTTTGCCGGCCGCAAGGAGGGCATGGAGTACCGTCTGGTAGGACAGGCGGGCTATCCCTTCCACCATATCGAGATCACCGGTTTCCAGCGCAGGCTGTCGCTGAACAACATCAAGCGCAACATCGTTACGCTGTGGAATCTGGCCCTCTCTGGCCCCAAGGCAAAGGCCATTATGAAGGAGGTCAAACCCGATCTTGTGATCGGCTGCGGCGGCTATGTGTCCGGCCCGGTGGTGCGCTGTGCCGCCAAAATGGGCATCCACACCGCCATTCATGAGCAGAACGCCTTCCCCGGCGTGACCAACAAGCTGCTGGCACCGGATGTGGATCTCGTGTTTGCCGCCGTGCCTGCTGCTGTGGAAAAGCTGGGCGCACCTGATAAGACCATCGTGGTGGGCAATCCGGTGCGCCCGGAGGTGTTCACCAAGGCAAAGGACCGCGATGCCATCCGCGCTGAGCTGGGCGCGGGCGACCGCACGGTGATCCTTTCCTTCGGCGGCAGCCTTGGCGCACGCCGCGTCAACGAGGTGGTGGCCGACCTGTGTGCATGGGAACAGCACGAGAAGAAGCCGGTGCTGCATCTCCACGCTACCGGCCAGTACGGTGTGCAGCTGTTCAAGGATCTGGAAAAGGAAAAGAACTTCGCGGAGGGCGACGGCCTTGTGGTGAAGGAATACATCAACAATATGCCGGAACTGCTGGCGGCGGCAGACCTTGTCATCAGCCGCGCCGGTGCGCTGACGCTGGCCGAGCTGGAAGCTGTTGGCCGTGCAGCCGTGCTCATCCCCAGCCCCAATGTGGCTGAGAACCACCAGTACTTCAACGCCATGGAACTGCAGAAGGCCGATGCTGCTGTGGTGATCGAGGAAAAAGATCTGACCGGCGAAAAGCTGGTGAGCACGGTGTCCGACATGCTGGCACAGCCCGGCAAGCTGGCTGAGATGGGCAAAAATGCCCGCAGCCTGTCGGTGGATGACAGCCTTGACCGTATTGCAGACGCTCTGATGAAACTGGTGCAGAAGTAAAACAAAACCTAAACCGGAAAGGAGGTGTGCGCCATGCAGCAATACCGCAATAACAGAAACAACGGCAATATCTACGACCTGCGGAAAGACCTGCAGCATACTCCGCCGCCTTCACAACAAAAAAGATCTTCCGGCAGTGCGGACGGGCGCTATGGCTTCAACGGGGAACCGCTGAGCTTTGCGCCGGACCGCACCGCCAATGGTACGGTGCGCCGCACCCGTACCGATAACAGCATCGAGTTCCCTTCGCAGCCGCGCCGCACCGAACAGAGCGGCACCCGGCGCACCAGCGGCCAGAACCGGAACCGTACCGCGCAGCAAAGCCACACGGCCCAGCCGGAACAGCGTGCATCCGGCACGGCCCGCAAGCCGCAGCAGCGCCGTTCACAGGGGCAGAAGCCGCGCAAGACAGCGGCTCAGGCAGCGCAGCAGCACTACAAAAACCAGCGCCTGCGCCCGGCACAACAGCAGCCACGCGACCCGGTACAGCGGGAAAAACGCAAGAAGCGCCGCCTGACCCGCGCTGCACTGAAGCGGCGGCGGATGCTGCGGCGGCTGATGGCCTTTGTGACCCTGCTGGCCGTGATCGCCGCCGGTGTTTACCTGACCATGACCATGCTGTTTAAGATCGGTACCATTCAGGTGCAGACGGCGGACGGCACCGTGGTGCAGGAGGTGGGCGGCTATTCCAGCAGCCAGATCCTGCAGGCACTGGGTGTGCAGACCGAAGAGAACATTTTCAGCTTTGACCCTGCCGCCAAGGAAGCGGAACTGGAAAAGCAGTTCCCGCTGCTGGAATCCATCAGGGTGGTTCGGGATTACCCCAACACGGTGGTGGTGCAGGTGACCGAGGCGGTGCCTACCTATGCCATGCAGACGAAGAGCGGCTGGCTGACCCTCTCGGATCAGTTCAAGATCCTGGCCTGCGAGTCTGCCCAGCCGGAAGAACTCAAGACCCTATACGGCGGCGAGCCGGTGTCGGTGACACCCGGCGACCAGCTGACCTTTGCAGCGCAGGCAGACCCGGCGGCATCGGATGCATCCGGTTCGGCAGCAGCTTCGGCAGCGGTGCAGACGGACGACCGTCTGGATGCGCTGAATGAGCTGCAGGCAAAGCTGGAAGAGTATGGGATGCTGGACGATGTGACCCGCATGGAATTTGCGGACACCGACCAGATGGCATTTTTGTATCAGGATCGTGTCAGTGTGCTTCTGGGTACACGGAACGATCTGGATTATAAGCTGGACCGCGCACGCTATGTGCTGACCAATGCCGACGGCAAGGGTTGTGCCCCTACCGACACCGGCAGACTGGATTTCAGCCATGTCAGCGCGGGCAGCACCCGTAAAATTTACTTTGCACAGGGCCAGCCGACCCTGCCCTCCGGTTATGTTGTGCCGGAAAAGACCGTGCCGGAAGAGCCTGACACCTCTGCTGCCGAGGATACTGCGGCAGACGGTGCAGAGGATGCCGCTGCGGCCCAGCCTGCGGACGATACGGCGGCAGCTGCGGAAGAAACACCGCTGACCGACCCCGCCCGCATGACCGCAAATAACGAAGAAAACCCCATGTGACAAAAATGTTTTGAGGAGCGTGTGCAGTATGAAACTGGAACAGTTACTGGAAGGCGTGCCCTTTACCCTTGCGCAGGGCAGTCTGGACACCGAGATCTCGGATATCATCTACGACAGCCGCAAGGCGGCACCGGGCCTTTTGTTCGTGTGCATCGTGGGCACCCAGCGTGACAGCCATGAGTTTGCCGCCGACTGTGCGGCAAAGGGTGTCAGCGCACTGGTCATCCAGCACGACATCGACCTTTCCGCCATGCCGGGCGTGACCGTGGTCAAGGTGGAAAGCAGCCGCTATGCCATGGCTCTGATGAGCGCGAACCTTTTCGGCAACCCGTCCCGCCAGATGACCATGATTGGCGTGACCGGCACCAAGGGCAAGACCACTACCACCCACATGATCAAGAGCGTGCTGGAAGCTGCAGGCCGCAAGGTGGGCATGATCGGCACCAACGGCATTTATTATATGGGCCGCCACAAGGATACTGCCAACACCACTCCGGAAAGCTACGAACTGCAGAAGACCTTTCGGGAATTTCTGGATGCAGGCTGCGACACCGCGCTGATGGAGGTTTCCAGCCAAGGCCTGATGATGGACCGCGTGGCTGGTGTGCACTACAATGTGGGCGTGTTCACCAACCTTTCGCCGGATCACATCGGCCCCGGCGAGCACAAGACCTTTGAGGAGTACCGCAGCTGGAAGGGCCAGCTGTTCAAGCGCTGCGACGTGGGCGTGGTGAACATTGACGATGAGAATACCGAAGCCCTGCTGGAAGGCCATACCTGCAAATTGGTCACCTATGGCCGCGCTGAGCAGGCGGACTACCGCGAGACCGGCTTTGAACTGCTGCGCACCCACGATTTTCTGGGCGTGAAGTTCCATGTGACCGGCAAGGACGAGATGGATGTGAAGGTGAACATGCCCGGTGAGTTCAGCGTGTACAACGCGCTGGCTGCGCTGAGCGTGGGCAAGGTGCTGGGGCTGCCGGATCAGGCCATCCACGATGGTCTGGGCAAGTGCGTGGTCAAGGGCCGCGTGGAGCTGGTGCCCATCAGCAAGAAGTTCACCATCCTGCTGGACTACGCCCACAACGAGGTGTCTACAGAAAGCCTGCTCACCACTCTGCGGGCCTACAAGCCCCATCGTCTGGTAGTGGTGTTCGGCTGCGGCGGCAACCGCTCCAAGCTGCGCCGCTACGGCATGGGCGAGATCTGTGCCAAAATGGCCGATCTCTCCATCCTTACCGAGGACAACAACCGCTTTGAAAAGGTGGAGGACATCCTTGCTGATATCCGCGTGGGCATGAACAAGGGCAACCCGGATGCAAAGTTCGTGGAGATCCCCGACCGTCTGGATGCACTGCACTACGCAGTGGATCACGCGCAGGAGGGCGACCTGATCGCCGTCATTGGCAAGGGCCACGAGACCTACCGTGACCGCGAGGGTGTCAAGACTCCGTTCCTGGAGCGGGAGCTGCTGGAAGAGTACGCACAGCAGATCGGGCTGGAATAAGAACGCAAAAAACAACGCCGTGTCGAATGTTCAGACACGGCGTTATTTTTTTGCGGTAATTATGCTTTCAGCTGCGGAGCCTTGTTCTCCGGCAGGAGATTGGTCATGCTCTTCAGGCTGATGCCGATGGTGGAGAGATTATGCAGCATGGCAGAGGAGGCCGGCTGCAGGATGCCCAGAGCACCCAGCGCGATGAGGGCCGAGTTGAAGGTGAGCACGAAACGGTAGTTTGCATGCACGCGCTTTTGCAGAGAGTTGGCGATGGCCTTGAGGGCCACCAGCTCCTCCAGACTGTCGGCTTTGATGGTCACGTCTGCGATCTCGCGGGCGATGGCAGCGCCGGAGTTGATGGCAATGCCAATGTCGGCAGCGGACAGGGCGGGGGAGTCGTTGATGCCGTCGCCGATCATCACAACGGTGTGGCCCTCGGCCTTGGCCTGCTGGACGAAGTTTGCCTTGTCCTCGGGCAACACCTCGGCAAAGAAGCGGTCCACGCCCACCTGCTTTGCAATGGCGGCAGCGGTGCGCTCGCTGTCGCCGGTCATCATGACGGTGTTCTGGATGCCCAGCGCACGCAGTCCGTTCAGCACAGCGGCGGCTTCCGGGCGCAGCGGGTCGGAAATGCAGATCACGCCCACCAGCTGCCCGCTGGCAGCCATGTACAGGTGCGAATGCTCCGGTTTGAGAGCATCAAACTTTGCCTGCTCGTCGGCGGGCACGATGCACTTTTCGTCCTCAAAGACGAAGTGGTGGCTGCCAATGACCACGCGCTCGCCGCCCACGCGGCTTGCAATGCCGTGGGCCACGATGTATTCCACCTCGGAGTGCATCTCCTCATGGGAAATGCCGCGCTCCTTGGCGGCACGCACCACGGCGTTGGCCATGGAGTGGGGAAAATGCTCCTCCAGACATGCGGCCAGCTGCAGAACTTCGCGCTCGTTGCAGCCGGAGAAGGGAACCACATCCACCACCTGCGGGGTAGCGCGGGTGAGTGTGCCGGTCTTATCAAACACGATAGTGTCGGCCTGAGACAGCGCTTCCAGATATTTGCCGCCCTTGACGGTGATGTGATAGCTGCCGCACTCGCGCATGGCGGAGAGGACGGCCAGCGGCATGGACAACTTGAGCGCACAGGAAAAGTCCACCATCAGGCACGAGATGGCGCGGGTGACGTTGCGGGTGAGCAGATACGTCACGCCGGTGGCACCCAGACACCAGGGCACCAGCTTGTCGGCCAGAGCCAGCGCACGGTTCTCGGTGCTGGACTTGAGCTTTTCGGATTCCTCGATCATGGAAACGATCTTATCGTAGCGGTTGGAACCGCCCTCGGCTTTAGCGATAAAGACACACTCGCCCTCCTCCACAACGGTGCCGGCATAGAGGGTGGAGCCCTCTGCCTTGCGCACCGGCATGGACTCGCCGGTCAAAGCAGCCTGATTCACCATGGCTTCGCCTTCCAGCACGGTGCCGTCCAGCGGGATCATGTTGCCGCTGCGCACGACCACTTCGTCGCCGGAGCGCACCTTGGTGAGCGGTACCAGCACTTCGGTGCCCTGACTGCGCACCCACACCTTGTCCACGTTCAGGGCCATGCTGCGAGCCAGATCGTCCAGACTCTTCTTGCGGGTCCACTCTTCCAGCAGAGAGCCCAGGTTCAGCAGGAACATCACCGACCCGGCGGTGGCAAAGTCGCTGCGCAGGATGGACACGCCGATGGAAAGAGCGTCCAGCACTTCCACTTCCAGCCTGCGGCTCAGCACGCAGCGCACACCTTTCCAGAGAAAGCGGATGGAGCGGAACACCGTGTAAGCGGCATCGATGGGTGCAGGCAGGAACAGCTTGCGCAGGGCGCGGCCTGCCACAAGGTTGAACATCTTGTCCTGATATTCCCGGTTCAGCCTGCGGCTGTCGGCGGAGGTGACAAGGGCATCGTTTTCGGCCACATCGAACTTATAGCCTGCCAGAATGGCAATGGCAGCGGTGCGCTTGCCGGTATAGGTAATGACCACATCGCCGGTGCGCTCGTAAACGGCGGCATGGACGATGGCATCTTTGTGGTTCAGATATGCTTCCAGCACATCGGCACGGTGCAAAGTCATGCGGACGTTTTCCACATGCACACGCATCCGGCCTTTGCCTTCATGCAGAATGGTACATTTCATATATCAAATATCCTTCTCTATCTTTTTGCCGCAGCGTCAGGCTGCTATACCCTGCACGCCTGCGGCCCCACTCTCACAAAAAAGAGCCGCCCGAAGGCGGCTCGAAAGCCACGTTGGGGCTTTCAGTGCTTTACGAACCGAAAATTACTCAGCGGTCTCTTCGGTGGTCTCCTCGGCGGCATCTTCGATCACAGCAGCCTCGGCTTCAACAGCACGAGCCTCGTTGATGGCCTTTGCATCGGCCAGAATGTCACCAGCCTGCTCCTGAACCTTGCTGACGGTTTCCATGGTGGAGTCCTTCATGCGCAGCACGGCAGCAGTGGTCTGGGTGTAGACCTTCTTGGCATCCTTGCTGGACAGCAGCTTGAAACCGGCAGAGCCGAACAGAGTACCGGCGGCGAACAGTGCGATCTTCTTGATATCCATAGTAACTTCCCTACCTTTTCTATTTCCTGTCAGAGGCCCTGCACCGCAGGACCTGTAAGATGAATATACCGGCCCAAAAGCCGGAGAACAGGGTGGACATTTCCCTTCTGTCGAGCCTATTGTAGCACAGAATTTACCATTTTCAAGCTTTTTCTTGAATGTTAATACATGTAAACTTTTTACGATGTGTAGTTAGAAAAAGCTATCTCTAACGCGTTTTTTAAGACAAACTACAGTTTGTAAATAGAAACTAACCGGCAGATGGGACGAGAAAGAATTTCCAGTTTGTAAAAAATCCTGGTTTGGAAATGCAGTTTGCCGCTACGGCCCTTCTCTGTGAAAAAGCAACCCGGAAAAATCCGCAGACTTTTCCGGGTTGCTAAAATAAAAATTGTTTTCCGCTGAAGATGCCAAGAGCGACGCGGCGGACATTTTAAACCGTTTTGCTTTACAGGATGCGCACCCGGACCACGGCGGGGATGGCAGCCAGCTTTTCGGCCAGCTTCTTGTCCACAGCACCGGTGGCATCCAGCATGGTGTAGGCCATGTTCTTCTTGCTCTTGTTCACCATGTTTTCGATGTTCAGGCCGGCTTCGGTGGTCAGGGCGGTGATCTGGCTGATCATGCCCGGCTCGTTTTTGTGGATGATGCAGATGCGCTTGCCGCCGGCTCTGGGCTGGTTGACCTCCGGCATGTTCACCGAGTGGATGATGTTGCCGTTCTTCAGGTAGTCGCTCAGCTCCTTTGCAGCCATCACGGCGCAGTTGTCCTCGGCTTCCGGGGTGGAAGCGCCCAGATGGGGGGTGCACACGATGCCGGGCTTGTCCAGAATGGCCTCGGACGGGAAGTCGGTCATGTAGCCGGACACCTTGCCGGTCTCCATGGCTTCCAGCAGGGCTTCGGTGTTCACCAGTTCGCCGCGGGCGTAGTTCAGGATCTTCACGCCGTCCTTGCACAGGGCAAGGGTCTGGGTGTTGATGGTGTCCCTGGTGGTGGGCAGATAGGGCACATGGATGGTGATGTAGTCGCACAGGGGCAGCATGTCGTTCAGGTTCACGCAGTGGTGTACCTGACTGCTCAGGTTCCATGCGGCATCAATGGAGATGTAGGGGTCGTAGCCGTAGACCTCCATGCCCAGCTCAATGGCGCAGTTGGCCACGCGGGAGCCGATGGCACCCAGACCGATGACACCCAGCGTCTTGCCCTTGATCTCGTTGCCCACGAACTGCTTCTTGCCCTTTTCCACGGTCTTTGCCATGGCAGGGTCACCGGCAAGGCCCTGACACCACTGGGCAGCAACAGCCACATTGCGGCTACCGGCGATCAGCATGCCGATCACCAGCTCGGCCACAGCGTTGGCGTTGGCACCGGGGGTGTTGAACACCACGATGCCCTGCTCACTGCAGCGGTCCAGCGGGATGTTGTTCACGCCGGCACCGGCGCGGGCGATGGCCAGAAGATTGTCGTTGAAGGCGGTATTCAGCATGTCGGCGCTGCGAACGAGGATGCCGTCCGGGGCATCGGTGTCCACAGCCACCTCAAACTGCTTGTTGTTCAGCTTTGCCAGACCCACCGGGCTGATGGCGTTCAAAGTTTTGATCGTATACATATCTGAATTCCCCTCTTATGCATTTGCCTTGCGGAACTTCTCCATGAAGTCCACCAGCTTGTCCACGCCCTCGGCGGGCATTGCGTTGTAAATGGAAGCGCGCATGCCGCCTACCAGACGGTGACCCTTCAGGTTCACGAAGCCTGCTTCTGCAGCTTCGGCGCAGAACTTCTTGTCCAGATCTGCATTGGGGCTGGTGAAGGTGACATTCATGGTGCTGCGGTAGCGGTGCTCCACAGGATTCGTGAAGAAGTTCTGACCATCCAGATAGTCGTACAGCACTTTGGCCTTGGCTTCGTTGATCTTCTGCATGTTGGCAAGACCGCCGATATCGTTTTCCAGATACTTGAGCACCAGACCGGTCATATAGATGCACCAGCAGGGGGGCGTGTTGTACATGCTGTCCTTGCCCAGCAGGGTGGTGTAGTTCATCATGGTGGGCACATTGTCGGCGGCATGGCCCAGCAGGTCGTCGCGGACGATGGCAATTGCCATGCCGGCGGGAGCTACATTCTTCTGCACGCCGAAGTAGATGCAGCCGTACTTGGTCACATCCACCGGCTTGGAGAGGATCATGGAGCTCATGTCGGCTACCAGAGGGACGCCCTCCACCTGCGGTACCTCGACAAACTGAGTGCCGAAGATGGTGTTGTTCTGGCAGATGTGGATGTAGCTGGCATCCTTGTCATAGTTGATGGCGTTCACGTCCGGGATGTAGGTGAAGTTCTTATCCTTGCTGGAAGCAACGATGTTCACCTCGCCGAACTTGGCGGCTTCCTTGGCGGCAAGGTTCGAGAAATTGCCGGTGACAAGGTAATCTGCTTTGCCGGTGGTCATGAAATTCAGCGGGACCATGGCAAACTGCTGGGTGGCACCGCCCTGAAAGAAACCGACCTTGTAGTTGTCGGGAATGTTCATTACCCGGCGTAGGGTGGCCTCGGTGTCCTTGATGATGGCATCGAACCACTTGCTGCGGTGGCTCATCTCCATCACGCTCTGACCGCTGTCGCCATACTCGAGCAGCTCTGCCTGTGCCTGCCTGAGCACCTTCTCGGGCAGCATGCTGGGGCCTGCGCTGAAGTTGTAAACTCGTGCCATAATGAACTCTCCCTTTCCTGTATCGCACAGCACCGCGGTTTTCTGCGGTGCGTTCTGTTGATTGCTGTAGCCGTAGTATACCGGTTTTGCAGGGATGAAAACAAGAGCATCTTTGCACAAAGATACGGCGCAAAAGCCCCTGTGCGGGCACAAAGCACACAAATGTCCTTGATAGAAAAACAAAAACAAAGACAAATGTAAAACAGAGCTGAAAAAGCCTGATTCCATCGGCGTTTCCGGCTCTTGCACTTTGGCGCAGAAATTGGTATAATCATAAAACAAAGACAAACGTAAAAGCAAAAAAGATGCCAAAAGGAGGGAGAACAGCAGGATGTATGGCATCCCGGACAGTGTAAAGCCGCTTTCGGCGGCAGAGGAGCAGGTGATGCTGGCGGTGTGGGCCTGCCGTGCGCCCGTCACCCGGCGGGATATCGACGCAAAACTGCGGGCGAAGGGCTGGGCACCGGCTACCGTGCTGAACTTTCTCTACCGGCTGGAAGAAAAGGGCTGGGTGAAAAGCGGCAAGGATGGCAACCGCAATACCTACACTCCGGTCATCACCCAGCGCGCCTACAACGTGTGGAGTATGAGGGAACGGCTGGATACCCTTTTTGGAAATGATCTGGCCGCGGCGGTGCGCGCGCTGGTCAGCGAGAGCGGCTGCGGCCAGAGCGAGCTGGAACAGGCCATGAAGGTGCTGGAGGAAAAGCATCTGGAAGCGGAAGAATATGATCTGTATGACCCTTATGGGTAAAAAGGAGAACGGAAGATGGATTGCAAACTGCGTGCCAAAAACTGCGGCGGCTGCCCGATGCTGGGCATGGACTACGCCGCACAGCTGAAGCAGAAAGAAGAGACCGTGAAAAAGCTGCTGGGCAGATTCGGCCCGGTGGAGCACATCCGGGGCATGGAAACGCCGTACCACTATCGGAACAAGGTGATCTCCACCTTTACCACCGGCTGGGGTGGAAAACTTACCTCCGGCATCTACGCGGCAAACAGCCACAAGGTGCTGCCGGTGGAAAGCTGCCTTTTGCAGGACGAAGTGCTGGATAAGACCATGCTGGCTGTGCGCGCAGCGGCGGGCACCTGCCATTACCAGCCTTTTAATGAGGATAAGGGCACCGGCCTTCTGCGTCACTGCCTGCTGCGGCGCGGTGTTATGACCGGGCAGGTGATGGTGGTGCTGGTGACGGCTCAGCCGGTGCTGCCGGGTGCCAAGAACTTTGTCAAAGCCCTGCTGACCGAAGCCGGAAAGCAGGGCGTGGCCATCACCACCATCGTTCAGAACGTGAACGACCGCAAAACCAGCGTGGTGCTGGGCGATATGGAAAAGGTGCTGTATGGCAAGGGATTCATTCTGGACGAGCTTTGCGGCAAGACGTATGCGCTCAGCCCGCGCAGCTTTTATCAGATCAATCATACCCAGACCGAAGTGCTGTACGGCCTTGCAGTGGACGCGGCGCATCTCACCGGCAAAGAAGTGGTGCTGGATGCCTACTGCGGCATCGGAACCATCGGCCTGACCGCCGCCGACCATGCAAAGCAGGTAGTGGGCGTGGAGGTGAACCGCGAAGCGGTGCACGATGCCATAGGCAATGCAAAGCACAATGGCGTGAAGAACGCCCGCTTCTTTGCCGCAGATGCCACCCGGTGGATCGGCGAAGCCGCTGCGGCTGGTGAACGCGCAGACGTGATCTTTATGGACCCGCCGCGGGAGGGCTCTACGCCGCAGTTTGTCGAAAGCGTAGCCCGCATGGCCCCGAAACGTGTGGTCTACGTGAGCTGCAACCCGGTCACGCTGGCCCGGGATCTTGAGCTGCTGACCCGGAAGGGATACAAAGTGGAGAGCAGCACGCCGGTGGATATGTTCCCCCACAGTGAGCATATCGAGGTCGTGTGTTCGATGGTTAGATTCAAAAAGCATTGATCTAATGTGAAGTAGGGTGAACCGTTTTATGTATTCTGTTACACAGCGTATAAAAATGGTCCAGCAATATGAAGGAAAATAAGAAGACCTGTGCAGTCTGGTGAAAAATAACAACACAAATAGTACAGAGAAAAGGAGCATCCCATGAACGCAAATATCAATTATGATGAGATCCCGGATACCAGTGCCGTGCAGGAGGACCTGCTTGCGGCGCTGAGCAGCCAGCATGTGACCGTGCACACGAATGAGGAGCCGGACTTCGACTACATGGAAAACGGGGATGTGGCTTTTGTGGTCAAGAACCCGCACAATGATGAGAATTTGCTCATTGAACTGGGCGGCGAGTTCTCGCTCTTCTTCGGCCTGTGGCATGGGCAGTACAAGGCCGTGGAGTACGACTACGACCGCATGAAGAAGGACATTGCAGCCATTCTGGCGGGCAATGCCGGTGCGCTGAGCCTGTATGCCGACGGCAGGTGGCAGGGCAGCACCCTCAGCCCGGAGAAGGTGTCTGCCGATGCTGACATGGAAAAGCTGCTGGAACGCTGCTGGCAAAAGCAGGAGCCAAAGGAAAAACTGCTGGCACAGGGCGGCAGGGTGGAACTGCTTTATTGGGACCCGGCGGAAAATAAGAGCTTTATGATTCCGGCAAAGAACTGAATTATAACAAAAAGGACACACCACAACGGTGTGTCCTTTTTGTTATAGGATATGAAGCTTAGACCTTCTCGATGGTGATGCTCCAATCAGCGGTCATGGCCTCGTCCGGCTCCAGCACTTCGTGCTTGCCTTCCTCATTGACGCTGTTGGCCCAGCCGTTCCACGGCTCCATGCACACAAAGCTCTCGGCATCCTGCTGCCACAGCACGGCGTGGTCGAAGCTGTCGTCTGCATCCACAGTCACCTTGTGGCCGTTGCCGCTGTCGGTGAGGGTCATGGGGAACTGTACGCCGGTCAGCAGGCGCACGCTGTTGTCAGCACCTTCCTTGCGGGTGAGGGTGATCTTTTCCGGGGCAGCGGGCTGCTCGCCCTTGGCGCTCTCGGAACAGGTAGCGCACTTGATATCGAAGTCCACATTCTCCAGCTTGGAAGCCTTGAAGTAGGGGTGGAAGCCGAAGCTGAAGGGCATGTTGGTGTCGCCCTCGTTGATCACGGTCATGTTGATGGCGGCAGTGTTGCCCTCGAGGTTATAGTTCATCAGCACGGTGAAATCGAAGGGATAGAGGAACTTGGTCAGCGGGGTGGACTCCAAAATCAGGGTCACGCCGTCCGGGCCGACGCTTTCCACATCCCATGCGCACAGGTCGGCGAAGCCGTGGTTCTCCATGGGGTATGCCTTGCCGTCAAAGATGTGCACGCCGTTATCCGGCAGGCCGCAGTTGGGGAACAGCACCGGCACGCCGAAGCGGGGGCGGTTGCACTCGGAAAAATTGGGGTGGCGGGTCCAGATGTACTCCTCGCCGTTCAGCGAGAAGCCGGTGATCATGCCGCCGCGCTCCGGGGTGATGACCAGCTCGGTCTTTGCCTCAGCATCGGTGATAACGTACTGCTCATAGCAGGCACCGTTTTCGGTGACATAACGGGTGGTGATCTGATTCATAGTTCAGTCCTCCTTATGTTTCTGGTTCTGTGCCAGTTTTTCAAAATAATAATCAATGCCATAGCGGATGAGATATTTTATGACCCTTGCAATAACGGCCACGATAGCGGCAAAAATGCCGCCGTAAAGCAGAAACGCATAGATCATCATGCGAGTGGTCATAGCCATAAAAACACTTCCCTTCTGTTTTCATGCACAAAGAGGCTGCCGTACAGCCAAAGTGCCATACAGCAGCCTCGAAACGATTACAGAACGACACCGTCCTTGAAGATGGAGATCTCGCGGAAGCCGTGCTTCTCGGCCTTGGTCTGCTCACCGCTTGCAACGCGGATGACCAGATCCAGCAGGTCCTTTGCAGCCTCGTCGATGGTCTTTTCGCCATCGGCGATCACGCCGGTGTTGAAGTCGATCCAGCCGGATTTCTTCTGGGCCAGCGGGGTGTTGGTGGAGATCTTCAAGGTGGGAGCCGGGGCCGAGAACGGAGTGCCGCGGCCGGTGGAGAACAGGATCAGGTGTGCGCCTGCGGCGGTCATGGCCGTGGCAGAGACCAGATCGTTGCCGGGGCCGTACAGCATGTTCAGGCCCTTGGTGACAACGGGATCACCGTAGCCGATCACGTCCATGATGGGGGCGGTGCCGCCCTTCTGCACGCAGCCGCAGCTCTTGTCTTCCAGCGTGGTGATACCGCCCTGTTTGTTGCCCGGAGAGGGGTTATCGTAGACCACCTCGTTGTGGCTGATGAAGTAATCCTTGAAGCCGTTGATCATGTGCTCAGCCTTGACAAAGACGTCATGGTTGATGCAGCGATCCATCAGGAAGCCCTCGGCACCGAACATCTCGGGTACCTCGGTCAGCACGGTGGAACCGCCGCGCTGGCCCATCATGTCGGAGAAGCGGCCGATGGTGGGGTTGGCGGTGATGCCGGACAGGCCGTCCGAGCCGCCGCACTTCATGCCCACCACCAGATCGGACACGGGGATAGGCTCGCGCTTGAACTGCCCGGCATAGGCAGCCAGTTCCTTGAGGATATCGCGGGCAGCGGTGAACTCGTCGTCCACCTCCTGACAGGTCAGGAACTTCACACGGTCGTGGTCATACTCGCCCAGCTCTTCCACGAACTGATCGTGCTGCAGGTTCTCGCAGCCCAGATGCAGCACCAGAACGGCGGCAGCATTGGGGTGGCGCACCAGCGCAGCCAGCAGCTTGCGGGTCTGTGCATGGTCGTGGCCGGTCTGGCTGCAGCCGAAGGGATGGGTGAAGGTGTACAGGCCCTCGATGGAGCCGGTGACCAGATCCTGATTGTCGGCAACGATCTTCTTGGCGATGTCGTTGACGCAGCCCACGGTGGGGATGATCCAGATCTCATTGCGGATGGCGGCACGGCCGTCCTTGCGGCGGAAGCCCATAAAGGTCTCCGGCTCGACCTTGGGCAGGGGAGCCAGATCCGGGGCGGGGTTGTAGCTGTACTCTACCTCACCGGACAGGTTGGTGTGCACGTTGTGGGTGTGCATCCAGCTGCCGGGAGCGGCATCTGCGGTGGCGTGGCCGATGGGAAAGCCGTACTTGATCACGTTCTCACCGTTCTTGATGGGCTTCACGGCCATCTTGTGGCCCTGCGGAATGTCTTCCAGAGCAGTCACAGAAAGACCGTCCACTTCCACCAGCGTGCCCTTGGCAATGGGGTGCAGGGCAACGACCACGTTGTCGATGGGGCTGATATGAATTGCCTGCGGCATAGTAGTTCTCCTTATCGTATCGCACAAAAGGGCTGCTGCCCAAAGCAGCAGCCCTTTGTTGTGCGGGTAGGTTGGTTTTTCAGGCTTACAGGCAGCTCTTGTAAGCAGCCTCGGCACCCTGAGTGCGGATCATTTCCAGATCAGCCAGAACAGCGGCCTCGAGACCCTCGATCCTGGTCAGATCCTGATCCCACATCTGGGTGTTGGTCAGCACGGCGTGCACCAGCTGGGCAGCGGTGTCGTCCTTGTGTGCATAGTAGAAGTCCAGTGCCCATGCGTCATCCTGGATCTTGTAGGTGTTGCCGGCAGGACGCTTGCAGATCAGGCCGTCCTCGGTGCGCTCCTGAATGTCGCTGGAATAGAAGGCAATGTAGGCTGCCAGAGACATGGTCAGGCACTTGGGCAGCTGCTTCTGCTCCTCGATGTAAGCCAGGAAGGAAGGCATGTTGCGGGCCTTCCACTTGGAGGTGGAGTTCAGGGAGATGCTCATCAGCTCGTGGTTGACGAAGGGGTTATTGAAGCGATCCTCAACAGCGGAAGCAAACTCTTCCAGATCCTTCTTGTCCAGCGGCAGGGTGGGGATGATCTCCTCGTGCAGCATCTTGTTCATGAAGCCGCGGATGGTGTCGTTGTGCATGCAGTCACGCACGATGTCGAAGCCGGCCAGATATGCGCCCAGAACGAAGCCGGTGTGTGCACCGTTCAGGATGCGGACCTTGCGCTTCTTGTAGGGGGTAACATCAGGCACGACCATGACGTTGACACCGGCCTTCTTGAACGGCAGCTTGTCCTCCAGCTCAGCGGGACCCTCGATGACCCACACGCCGAACACTTCGCCCACGTCCAGAGCGGCATCATGGTAGCCGTTGGCCTCTTCCATGGCAGCCAGTTCCTTGGGATCGCGGATGCGGCCCGGAACGATGCGGTCCACCAGAGTGGAGCAGAAGGTGTTTGCGTTGTTCATCCAGTCGATGAAGGCAGGCTCCAAATCCCAATCCTTGGCGTAGTTGTTGCAGCACTTCTGCAGCTCCTTGCCGTTGTTGTCGATCAGTTCGCAGGACAGGATGGTCAGACCCTTGTCAGCAGCGCCATTGAATGCCTTGTAGCGCTCGAACAGCACGCGGGTCAGCTTTGCGGGGAAGCTGTTGGGAGGAACCTGATCGAACTGGCTGTCACCCTGCGTGTAGGCGATGCCGGCCTCGGTGGTGTTGGAAACGATGGTCTCGAGATCCTCAGAGCGTGCCAGTTCCAGCACTTCGTCCCACTTGCCGTCGATGTAGGGGCACACACAGTCGGACACGCAGGAGATCACGCGCTTTGCATCGACCTTCTGGCCCTTCTCACTGCCGCGCAGGTACAGGGTGTACAGGCCTTCCTGCTCGTTGATCCAGTCTGCCATCTGGGGGAAGTTGCCAATGGGCTGCACCAGCTTGACCTTGCCGTTGTAGCCAGCCTTCTCGTTTGCAATATCGTAGAAGTAGTCCACGAAAGCACGCAGGAAGTTGCCCTCGCCAAACTGCATGACCTTGACGGGTGCATCCTTCAGGATGTAGCCGTTATAGCCGGTGCCTTCCAGAACCTTGTAGTTCAAAGTTTCCATCTTGTTGATCTCCTTTATAAACTTGCTTTGCTCACCAGAAGGCCGCTTTGCCTGCCCTCTGTTCCTTACCCCTATTTTATGCTGTTGTATACAAATAAGTCAAGAGCTTTGTGCAATATTTTTAGCCCTAAGGTGACGATTTGGGGCATTTCCAGCGAAAAGCACAATTGTGTGCTGGAAAATTTGTCACTTTTTCAGTTGTATACATGCGCATTTTCCGTTATACTAAAGGTAAGACAAACCTGCCCGTGCAGGCGGGTGTCCCGTTGTACACAAGGTTTGACGGATTTTTAACAAAAACCATCAGAGAAAAGGAGTTATCGACCCATGAAAGCATTTATGGATAAGGACTTCATGCTCCAGTCTCCCACTGCTCAGCATCTGTACCACGACTACGCTGCGGATATGCCTATCTGCGACTACCACTGCCACATCCCTCCCCGTGAGATCTACGAGAACCGCCGCTTTGAGAACATCGCTCAGGTATGGCTGGGCGGCCGCAACCCGGACGGCAGCTACTTTGGCGACCACTACAAGTGGCGCGTGATGCGTTCCAACGGTGTGCCTGAGGAGTACATCACCGGTGATAAGCCCGACCGCGAGCGCTTCCAGAAGTTTGCAGAGGCTCTGCCCATGGCCATCGGCAACCCGATGTACCACTGGACCAACCTCGAGCTGCATGTGTTCTTTGGCTACGAGGGCGTGCTGAACGGCGACACCGCTGAGGAAGTGTGGAACCTGTGCAACGACAAGCTGCAGCACGATCCCAAGCTGACTGTCCGCGGCCTGATCGAGCAGTCCAACGTGGCCTTCATCGGCACCACCGATGACCCCATCGATGATCTGTACTGGCACAAGAAGATCAAGGAAGATCCCACCATCAAGTTCACCGTGGCTCCTTCCTTCCGCCCCGATAAGGCCATCAACATCAACAAGCCCGGTTTTGCCGAGTACATGGGCAAGCTGGCCGCTGTTGTGGGCAAGGAAAAGCTGGCCTGCATCGACTGCGTCACCGACGCTCTGACCAAGCGCATCGAGTTCTTTGCAGAGATGGGCTGCCGCGCTTCGGACCACGGTCTGGATTACATCCCCTACCGCGAGGCCACCAAGGAAGAGGTCAACGCTATCTACCAGAAGGTGATGGCCGGCGAGACCTGCACCACCGAAGAGGCTGAGAAGTACCAGACCTACATCCTGATCCATCTGGGCAAGCAGTATCACCGTCTGGGCATCGCCATGCAGATCCATTACAACTGCCTGCGCGGCGTGAACCGCAAGATGAACGCTCTGCTGGGACCCGACACCGGCTATGATATGATCAACACCGCTACCTGCGGCGGCGAGATCGCAAGCCTGCTGAGCGCCCTGAACGACACCGACGAGTGCCCCAAGACCATCATCTACAGCCTGAACCCCGCCGACGATGCACAGATCGGCACCATTCTGGGCTGCTTCCAGAACAGTGAGGTGCCGGGCAAGATCCAGCACGGCTCCGCATGGTGGTTCAATGACCACAAGATCGGCATGGAAGAGCAGATGACCCGTCTGGCAAGCCTGGGCCTGCTGGGCAACTTCGTTGGCATGCTGACCGACAGCCGCAGCTTCCTGAGCTACACCCGTCATGACTACTTCCGCCGCATCCTGTGCAACATCATCGGCCAGTGGGTCGAGGATGGCGAGTATCCCAACGACGAGAAGGCTCTGGAGAAGATCGTCAAGGGCATCTGCTTCGACAACGCAAAGCGCTACTTCAACCTGTAAGAGAAGTGCCTGAACTGAATAAGGCATAACACAAAGCCCCCGGAACGGTGTGAAACGTTCCGGGGGCTTTTGCTGTAAGCAGATAATGTTTACTTTACAAGGCTGCGCAGCACGACACGTGCAGTGGAAACGTCGGAACCAAGCAGGGTGTCGTAGGCATTCAGGATGTCGCGGATGGCCTGCAGGTTGTCCTTGGTCAGGGTGTAGGTCTTGGTGGAGCCGTCCCTGCCGGTAAAGGTGGCGGTGACGCTCTTGGCGGCAAGCCACTCGTTCAGCCAGCTGGTGCTGTCGTCCATGTCGAACAGCTCGTAGTCGAACCATGCCTTGAGGTCGTTGTCGTAGCCGCCGATGAACTCTTCATCACAGGTGAAGTCGTAGTAGTTATCCTCGGTCTCTACCCGAACAGATTTCATGTCCAGCTTTTTATTGCCGAAGTAGGTCATGCCCAGACTGAGATACACGGTGGGATCATCGTTGGTAACGAACAGGTAAGGGTACAGGCCGCAGGAGGCCTTTTCCATGCTGGCATCCTCGTAGGGAGAATCGATCTGCCAGCCCTCAGCCTCGCTGTCATAGGTGACAGTGAACTTGGACAGGGCAGAGCGCAGCTGTGCCTCCGACACCGCATTGGTCACAGAAATCTCTGCCGGGGCAGGCTCGTCCGGAAGAGCAGGGCTCAGGGCAAAGGCGGAGACGCCGCCCAGCAGAACAGCAGCGGTGCACAGGCAGGCGGCACCGCGCTTGAACAGTCCGGTCAGTTTCATAGGGATCTCCTTTCGCTTCACAGAAACGCTTTTTCTCTGTCCAGAGCATACCAGATTTTACGGCCTCTGACAAGCAAAACGGCATGAATCGCCCTTCAGATGCATCAGAACGACCGTTCAGATGGTGTGCAGTGCGGATGAAAACGGCTTCTTACACCTGATGGTTTTCCAGCCAGTCGGTCATCTGCTGGGCGATGCCCTTGATGCTGCCCTCCTCAAAGGGAACTTTCAGCCCGGCAGTCTCCAGCAGCTCGGTGTAGCTGGCCGTACCGGCGCGGCGCACAAGGCGCAGATAGCGCTCCCATGCATCCTTGTGGTCGGTCAGGCTCAGAAGGAAGAACTGCAGCGCGGCCATGGTGGACAGGCAGTAGTCGATATAATAGAAGGGGCACTCATAAATGTGCAGCTGGCGCTGCCAGCCTGCGCCCCGGCCATAGAAGGGCAGATTGTCAAAATCGATCCACGGGCGGTATTTCTTTTCCAGCTTGAGCCACTCGGCATTGCGTTCATCGGGGGTCAGATCCGGGTTCTGGTACATGATGTGCTGGAACTCGTCCACCTCGCAACCATAGGCAAGGAACACAAAGCTGTCCTCGGCGTGCAGCAGGGCGTATTTGTCGGTGTCCTTGCCGAACAGCAGATGGTGCCACGGTGCGGTCAGGAACTCCATGGCCATGGAGTGAATCTCGGCGCTCTCCATGCCGGGGCATTCCAGATCGGCGGGCACTTCGGGATCACGCTCGGCCACATAGCCCTCAAAGGCGTGGCCGCACTCGTGGGTCAGCACGTCCACATCGCCGGAGGTGTTGTTCCAGTTGGCAAAAATGAAGGGGGCCTTGTAGCTGGGCAGGCTGGTCATGTAGCCGCCGGACATCTTGCCGGGGCGGCTCTCCACATCGAACAGCTCGTTGTCCTGCATAAAGTCGATGAACTCGGCGGTTTCCGGGCTAAGCTCGTGGTACATAGTGCGGGCGGCATCCATGCGGACTTTGTAGCCGGGAATGGGCTTGGGATTGCCGTCCTTGAACATGATGGGCAGATCGGTGAAGGTGGGGCGGGCGATGCCGGTGCGCTTTGCACGCAGAGCCATCACCTTCTGCAGCTGGGGAACCACATCGTTTGCCACCTGATCGCGGAATTTCCGGATCTCCTCCGGGCCGTAGCCGATGCGGTTCATGCGCACATAGGAAAGCTCACTGTAGTCGTGATAGCCCATCACCCGGGCCTGTGCATTCAGGTTCTTCACGATCTCGCCGTACAGCTCGTCCAGCTCGGCACGGTGGGCGTCAAAATAACCGGCCTCGGCCTCGTAGGCGGCGCGGCGCACGGCAGGGTCCAGATCCTCCTTGTAAGGGCCCAGCTGCGGGATGGTGAGCTGTTTGCCGTCCAGCTCCACCAGTGCGCCGCCGTAGATCTGCTGGTAGCGGCTCACCAGAGCATTGAACTGCTGCTGCAGCTCCACGGTGCGGTCATCCATGCCCAGAACGGCATTCTTCATACCGGCCACACAGGTGGTGCCGAACTTCGCGGTCAGGGCATCCACATGCGGGTTCGCAAGGAAAGCGCGGCTGATCTCCACGCTGGCGTTGGTCACGGCGGGGCCATTGGCATCAAAAAAGTCCTGCTCGGCCTTCCAGTAAGCGTCGCGGGTGTCGCAGGTGTAGTGGATGTTGGCAAGATTTGCGGCGGTGTTGTATTCCGCAAAGGCTTCGCTCTGCTCGTAGTAGAGCCGGACAAGGGCATCGCCGTCCGGTGCGGCAGCGGCCTTTGCGGCCAGCTCTCTGCACCGGGCCAGCAGGGCATCGATGTCCGGGCGGGTATAGGTCATTTCATTGAATTTCATCGGGAAACATTCCTTTCCGGGAGAAAACTCCATATTTAAGGTTAAACTCATCTTACCACGTTATGCGGCAAATGAAAAGAGGATACAGGCCAAAACCCGGCAGATGCTATGCACAACTGCTAAAAATTGGTGCTGTGTTTTAGCAAAGTTATCCATTGATATGGTTGCAAGGCCGCAGAAAAAAGACTATAATAAAGCCATCAACAGAGTAAGACCATGTGCGTTAAGTGCCGCATCAACGGGGAGTTGTGCTGTGGACGAAGGTGTACCCGCGGTGCATGGTCTGCATCCCGCTGCTGCATGGACTTGGGTGCAGGCGAGACGGCTTGCGTCCCGCCCGGAAGTGAAAGTTGTTGGATTCACGCCCTCCTTTGTGCGGTTTGTCACAGGGAGGGCGTTTTTGTTTGTGCAGACCGCCCGCCCGGTATTCCTTTTGCAAGGAGGACAGTTGATATGAACAACTCGAAAAATTCCGTCCGCACGCTCACCATGCTGGCCTTGCTGGTGGCAATGAGCATCGTGTTCAGCCGGGTGCTGAGCATCTCCACCGGCTTTGTGCGGTTCAATCTGGGCAGCCTGCCGGTGCTGCTGGCAGCGCTGCTGTTCGGCCCCGGTGCCGGCTTTGCCGTGGGCGCTGTGGCCGATATGATCGGCGGCGTGCTGGCAGGCTACGCCATCAACCCGCTCATCACGCTGGGCGCGGGTGCCATTGGTCTGGTGGCGGGGCTTGCATGGCAGAAGCTGCCCGGGCTGCGCACCGGCCTGCGGCTGCAGATCAGCGTGCTGCTGGGACACTTTGTGGGTTCCATGGTCATCACCTCGCTGGCACTGCGCATCTTCTACGGCTACCCGTGGGCAACGCTGGCAGTGCGCATCCCCAATGCACTGATCCTGGCTGCGGTGAACACTGTGCTGCTGCGCATCCTGCTGGAAAACCGTACCCTGATGAAGATGGTGAAAAAGTAAAAAGAGGCATTACAATGAATTACGAACAGGCAATGGAATACATCCATGCGGTCCAGTGGGCCGGCCACAAGCCCGGTCTGACGCGCACCCGCACCCTGCTGGCCGCACTGGGCGACCCGCACAAACAGCTCAGATTCGTGCATGTTGCAGGCACCAACGGCAAGGGCAGCACCGCCGCCATGATGGCATCCTGCCTGCAGGCCGCGGGCTATCGGGTGGGCCTGTACACCTCGCCCTTCATCAACCGCTTCAACGAGCGCATCCAGATCAACGGCGTGCAGATCCCGGACGAAGAGCTGGTGAAACTGGTGGAGCAGGTAAAGCCCGCCGCCGATGCCATGGAAGATGTGCCTACCGAGTTTGAGATCATCACGGCGCTGGGAATGCTCTATTTTGCCCAGCAGAAATGTGAGATCGTGGTGCTGGAGGTGGGCCTTGGCGGCACGCTGGATTCCACCAACGTCATTGATGCCCCGGAATGCGCAGTCATCACGGCACTGGGTATGGATCATGTGAAGGAGCTTGGCCCCACTCTTGCGGACATTGCCGCCGCCAAGGCGGGGATCATCAAGGAAGGCTGCCCGGTGGTGAGCTACGGCGGCGTGCCGGAGGCAGATATTGTTATCCGCCGCGCGGCAGCGGAAAAGCACGCCGAGCTGACCGAGGTGGATTTCAGCAGGCTGAAATATGAGGGCGGCAGCCTTGACGCGGTGGAGTTCGACTTTGACGGCCTGACGGATGTGCACCTGCCCCTGATCGGCAGCTACCAGCCGCGCAATGCGGCGCTGGCTATCACGGCTCTGCGGGTGATGCGCACCCATGGCTGGAACATCCCGGAAAATGCCATCCGTACCGGTCTGGAAACGGTCAGCTGGCCGGGCCGTTTTGAACTGCTGCGGCACGCGCCCGCCTTCCTGCTGGACGGCAGCCACAACGCCCACGGAATGCGTGCCACGGTGCAGAGCCTGAGAGACCGCTTCCCCGGGCAGAAGTTCGTTTTTCTGGTCAGCATCATGGCAGACAAGGATGTGGACCAGATGCTCAGCCTGCTGGCACCGCTGGCGGTGCGGTTCGTCACGGTGGCGGCGCACACGCCGCGCGCCATGCCTGCCGAAACGCTGGCAGAACACATCCGGGCCTATGGCTGCAGGGCGGAAGCGGCAGCTTCCATTGAAGCGGGCGTGGCCCGGGCGGTGGAGCTGGGCGGCGAAGGCCCGGTGTGCGCACTGGGCACGCTGTATTTCTCTGGCGATGTGCGGAAAGCGTTTGCGGAACTTGTGAAGGGCTGAAGATTTAAAATGGCTCGGTGTGCGCTGCGCCATCATCAGCGGAAAAATTATTTTTAATATTTGCAAATCAGGAAGATCTGCTGATCTTCCTGATTTGCTTTTTTCACGGAAAAAGTTGCTTCTTGTGCAGAGAGCGGTCGCGTGGGACAGGCTTAAGGGCTTTTATAAAATTCTTCTCCGCCGGGTATGTTCTCTTTTGCGTGCCAAAAGAGAACCAGAAAGGACGGCGGTGCCCGCAGGGCATGAAAGCCCCAGTGGGGCTTTTAAGCCGCAGACCGGTTTGCAAAGCAAATGCCGCGTGTTCAGCGCGGCAAGGTCTCCGATACTTTCGAGGCGCGGGAGGCACGAACTAGGGGCTGCACGCCCCTAGTAACCCCAATGATGTTGGGCTCCATACAAAAAATCCAAGTCGCTCCGCTAAAGGATTTTTTGTGTTGCGCCGATTTCAAGGCCCCTCAGTCGCTGTGCGACAGCTCCCCACAGGGGAGCGAGCGCCAGCAGATGCAGCTACTCGCCACGGCCCCTTCCCGTGAAAAAGCAAATCAGAAATGACCGCAGTCATTCCTGATTTGCAAATATAAAAATATTTTTCCACTGAAAATGCCCAGAGTGAAACGGAGGGCATTTAAATGGTTAGGCCTGCGATAGCACAGACAAAAAGAAAAAGCGGTGACTCGTGCAGGTTGAGTCATCGCTTTTCTTGCCCCTTGCGGGGCAGGCAGGGTAAATGATAAGAAGGTAAATGAAGAAAATAGCAATTTTAAGAACAAAGGTTTTGTGCTGAGCGAAGAACCGCTCGTAGGAGTTCATGTATCCAACATAATGCCTTTGTTGGATACAACATACCACTTTTTTGGAAGAATTACAAGCCCTTTTTTCGATTTTTCACCAATAAACGTGCGAAAAATCGCATTTTTGGAGAAACGCACAAATTCAACGAGAAGTTCCCGGCAAACTGACGAACAAGCATAAAAATGAGCTGGTGCGGCCCGGAACGGCGGCAAAAAAGGCGCAGAATGCGACAGTTCTTTACAAGAACCGGTCCGTGTGCTAAGATGAATACATTCAATGGGAAGTCTGCCCTGCGAAGGGTGGGCGTATGTGTCCGGGCAGGATGGCCCGGAACGGGGAAAGGAGCATATCAATGGAAAGTCAGGCGGTGAGCGGAACAAAAAAGCCGCTCTTCGGAGGGCGGAAGCCGCTGTTCACACAAAAGGAACTGCTGCTGCTGACCGGCCCGCTGCTGGTGGAGCAGCTGCTGGAAGTGACCGTGGGTATGGCCGATACCATGATGGTGTCCCGCTGCGGCGAAGCGGCCATTTCCGGTGTCAGCCTTGTGGACATGATCAACAACCTCATCATCGTGCTGTTTGCGGCGCTGGCCACTGGCGGCGCAGTGGTGGTAAGCCAGTTTTTGGGTGCGCGGGATCAGAAGGATGCCGATGCAAGCTCTGGCCAGCTGCTTTTGCTCAGCGGCGTATTCGGTTTGCTGGTGGGGGCATTCTGTTTTGTTTTTGCAAGGCCGATGATCCGGCTGTTCTACGGTGCCATCGATGCCGATGTGCTGGATGCCAGCGTGCTGTACCTGCGCATCATCGCCATCAGTTATCCGTTTCTGGCACTGTATAACGGCGGCGCGGCATTGTTCCGCAGCATGGGCAACTCCAAGATCTCCATGCAGATCAGCTTTTTGATGAACGTGATCAACATTGTGGGCAACGCAGTGTGCATCTTCGGATTTAAAATGGGCGTAGACGGTGTTGCATGGCCCAGCGTGCTGTCTCGTGTGGTGGCAGCGGCCCTTATCCTGCGCAAGTGCTACCAGAAGGGCAATGCCATCACGGTGCCCAAGACCACCCGGCTGGATGCAAAGATGACAAAGCGCATTCTTGGCATCGGCATCCCGTCCGCCTTTGAGAACAGCCTGTTCGAGGCCGGACGCATTCTGGTGGTGAGCATGATCTCCACCTTCGGCACAGCGCAGATCGCAGCAAACGCCGTGGCAAACAATCTGGACGGCATGGGCGTGATCCCCGGCAAGGCACTGAGCCTTGCCATGATCACGGTGGTGGGCCGCTGCATCGGTGCGCGGGACGACGAGCAGGCTGTTTATTATACCCGCAAGCTGACGGTGTGGTCTTACATCGCAATGGGTCTTTCCAACGGTGCCATCCTGCTGTTTTTGCACAAGCTCATCGGCATCTACGCGCTGTCCGGTGAGACGATGGTGCTTTCTGAGCTGCTGGTACGTATCCATGCAGGCTTTGCCATCCTGCTGTGGACCCTGTCCTTCGTGCTGCCCAACGCCCTGCGTGCAGCCAACGATGTGAAGTTCACCATGATCGTGTCCATCCTGAGCATGGCGGTGTGGCGGCTGGGCTTCAGCTACCTGCTGTGCGTGCGCATGGGCTGGGGCGCTGTGGGCGTGTGGATCGCAATGATCATTGACTGGGTTTGCCGCGTGACATGCTTTGTGCTCCGCTTCCGCAGCGGTGTATGGAAAACCAAATATCAGGCATAACATAAAGAGGAGTATACCTATGAAACTGATCAGCTGGAACGTCAACGGCCTGCGCGCCTGCCTGACCCATGGCTTTGCCGAGAGCTTTGCGGCTCTGGATGCCGATATCTTTTCGGTGCAGGAGACCAAGATGCAGCCCGGTCAGGCGGATTTTGCGCCGGATGGCTACACCGAGTATACCTATTCTGCCGAGAAGAAGGGCTATTCCGGCACGGCCTGCTGGTGCCGTGAGCAGCCGCTGGCCGTGACCACCGGCATTGGCATTGAGCAGCACGACCACGAGGGCCGTGTGCTCACGCTGGAATACCCGGGGTTCTGGCTGGTGAACTGCTATACCCCCAACAGTCAGGACGGGCTGAAGCGTCTGGACTACCGTATGGAGTGGGAGGATGCCTTCCGTGCCTACCTGCTGGCACTGGACGCAAAAAAGCCGGTGATCCTGTGCGGCGATCTGAATGTTGCCCATAGGGAGATCGACATCAAGAACGACAAGACCAACCACATGAGCGCAGGCTTTACCGATCAGGAGCGCGGCAAAATGACCGAACTGCTGGACGCGGGCTTTGTCGACAGCTTCCGCGTGCTGCACCCGGACGAGGTGAAGTACAGCTGGTGGAGCTACCGCTTCCACGCCCGCGAGAAGAATGCGGGCTGGCGCATCGATTACTTCATCGTGTCCCGCCGCATTGCCGATAAGATCCGCGCGGCGGAGATCCACAACGAGATCTTCGGCTCAGACCACTGCCCGGTGGAGCTGGACATTGACCTGTAACCTGTAAAAAAATGCCTGCTCTCCCGGAAAGAGCAGGAAAAAGGAGACTCTATGCTCAAAAGCTATCTGCTGGTATTTTTCGTTTCCATGGTGCCGCTCATTGAACTGCGCGGAGCCATCCCCATCGGGCTTGGCATGGGCCTGCCCATCCTGCCCACCTATCTGGTGTGCGTGGTGGGCAACATGATCCCGGTGCCGTTCATCTATCTGTTTGCACGCAAATTCCTGATCTGGGGCTACCACAAGCCCCTTATCGGGCCAATCTGCAAGTTCTGCATCGTCAAAGGCGAGAAAGGCGGCCGCGCACTGGAAGCCAAGGCGGGCCGCGGCCTTGTGGTGGCGCTGCTGCTGTTCGTGGGCATCCCGCTGCCGGGCACCGGCGCATGGACCGGCACGCTGGCAGGCTCGATACTAGATATGAAGTTCAAGGACGTGGTCAAGGCCTGCATGGGCGGCGTGCTGCTGGCGGGCATCATCATGGGTCTGGCCAGCGCGGGCCTGCTGGGTGCGCTGAGCACCCTGTTCTCGGTGGGCTGAGGAAAAAAGACCATGTTCCGGTAAAGAACAACAATTGACAATGGTATTTTGCCGCTGAGTATGCTAAAATAAAAAGGTGTTTTGGAACCGGCGGCGAAAAGCTGCCGGACGGAAAGGAACGATAAGATCATGGATCAGGCACTGAATCAGAAAATCGACGCATATATTGCGCAAAACAAGGAGCAGCTGCTGAAGGATATCGCCGCTCTGGTGGCAGTCAACAGCGTAGAGGGCACCCCGGAAGAGGGTGCACCCTTCGGAGCAGGACCCCGTGCAGCGCTGGACAAGACGCTGGAGCTGGCTGCGGGCATGGGCTTTGCCACCCGCAACTGCGAAAACTACATCGGCTATGCAGAGCTGGCCGGCAAGGACCCGGAAAAGTATCTGGCGACCATCTGCCATGTGGACGTGGTGCCCGTGGGCAACGGCTGGACGGCCGACCCCTTCACCATGCGCATTCAGGACGGCTGGCTGCTGGGCCGCGGCGTTGCCGACGACAAAGGCCCCATGGTGGCTACCCTGTATGCCCTGAAGTTCCTCAAGGAGCAGGGCTATGAGCTGCGCTACCCCATCCGCGCACTGGCAGGCACCAATGAGGAGACCCACATGCAGGATGTGGACTACTACCTCAAAAACTACCCGGCTCCCGCTTTCTGCTTTACCCCGGATGCCGAGTTCCCGGTGTGCAACGGCGAGAAGGGCCTGTTCGGTGCCAAGATCGTCAGCCCGGTGTGTAACGGTGTCATCGTGGAGATCGAGGGCGGCGTGGCAAACAACGCCGTGCCCGACCGTGCAAGTGCGCTGGTCAGGACCGACATCTCCAAGCTGAAGAATGCCCCCAACATCACGCTGGAGCCGGAAGGCGACGGCGTGCGCATCCGCGGCTGGGGCAAGTCCGGCCACGCAGCCATGCCGCAGGGCACCGTGAACGCCATTGGTCTGGTGGTGAACTACCTGCTGGACAACGGCCTGTGCAATGAGACCGAGCGCACCTATCTGGAGGCTGTGCGCAAGCTGCACGCTTCTACTGCCGGTGAGGGTCTGGGCATCAACTGCGCCGATGGCCCCTTTGGCCCGCTGACCGTGATCGGCGGCCGCATCTACATGGAAGATGGCCGCATTTTCCAGACCATGGACAGCCGCTTCCCCACCTGCACCAACGGCGAAAAGATGACCGAGCAGATCCGTGCCGCACTGGGCGATGGCGCTGAGCTGCGCGATGTGACCGTTGCCGAGCCCTTCTATATTGAAGCAGACAGCCCCGCCATTCTGGCCTGCATCAACACCTACAACGAAGTGACCGGCGAGAACGCCAAGCCCTTCACCATGGGCGGCGGCACCTATGCCCGCCACTTCCCCTATGCGGTCAGCTTTGGCCCCGAGCATGTGGACCTGCCGCTGCCGGAATTTGGCGGCCCGATGCACGGTGCAAACGAAGCGGCACCCATCGACAAGCTGCTGGAAGCCGTGAAGATCTATATCATCGCGCTGCTGCGCCTTGAGGAGATCGACTTCTGATGCAGCCGATGAATGTGCTCGTCATCGACGGGCAGGGCGGGGGCCTTGGCAAACAGCTGGTGGCAGCCCTGAGCACGCAGTGTCCGGAGGCCCGGCTCACTGCGGTGGGCACCAACAGTCTGGCGGCAAACGCCATGCGCAAGGCCGGTGCCCCGCGTGCCGCCACCGGCGAGAACGCCGTGGTGGTGAACTGCCGCAGCGCGGATATCATCGTGGGGCCCATCGGCATCGTCGTTGCGGATGCACTGCTGGGCGAGATCACCCCCGCTATGGCCACAGCCGTGTGTCAGAGCCATGCGACGCGGGTGCTCATCCCGGTGAACCACTGTGAAAACTATATCGTGGGTGTGCCGGAACAGCCCATCAGTGATCTGGTGGCCGCTGCGGTGCAGAAGGTGAAAGCTCTCTGCGCCGGGGAAGGCTGCGGAAAAAGGGTTTATTGAAAATGCCTTCCGCTTGCGCTCTGGGCATCTTCAGCGGAAAAATATCTTATAATAGAGCAACAGCGGACAGCCTGCGGGCTGTCCGCTGTTGCATTTTCACGGAAAGGGTCCAAGAGGAAAACTTGATCTGTCTGTGCTTGTTTCCTGCGGAAACAGCCGCACAGCCTGGAAACAGGCCGCTTCTTCATTGTGCCCTCTCCAGTAAAGATGCAAGTCGGAAAATCCCGCAGGATTTTCCGACTTGCATCTAAAGAATATAAATTCCTTGAATAATGCCCAGAGCGCAAGCGGAGGGCATTCTGAATCGTTACGACTTCTGTCGTGCGGCGATCTGCGCTGCTGTGGGCGGGGTGTCGCCCTGCGCAGCGTTTTCCAGCGCGCCGAGACGGCGGTCCAGATCGGTCAGGCGCTGGGCTACGATATCCGGCAGATCCTGCTGGTCCAGATCGTCCGCCGGGTTCACGGCCTTGTTGTTGATGCGCACCACCTCGGCGGGCACGCCCACGGCGGTGCAGTTGGCGGGCAGATTGCGCAGCACCACGCTGCCTGCGCCGATGCGGGAGTTGTCCCCGATATACACCGGGCCAAGGACCTTGGTGCCTGCACCGATCAGCACATTGTTGCCCAGAGTGGGGTGGCGCTTGCCGGTGTCCTTGCCGGTGCCGCCCAGAGTGACACCGTGGTAGATGGTGCAGTTGTCCCCGATCTCACAGGTCTCACCGAACACGATGCCCATGCCGTGGTCAATAAACAGGCACTTGCCGATGGTGGCACCGGGATGGATCTCGATGCCGGTGCGGCGGCGGCCATGCTGGCTGACCCACCGGGCCAGAAAGAACCGCTTGTGCTGGTATAGCCAGTGCGCAATGCGGTGATACACCAGAATGTGAAAGCCCGGATACAGCAAAATGACCTCCAGCACGTTGCGTGCAGCGGGGTCCTTGCGCTGGATGTTCCGCGCGTCCTCCAACAAACCCATGGGAAAACCCTCTCTTTCCTGATTCCGATGAAGCTGCTCTGAATAAAAATCACGCCTCTGCCATGAAAACAGCCTCTGACTCTTTTGACCATATTATAATAGCACACCCGGACGGGAATGTACAGCAATATGCTAGGAATTGGCATGACTAACCCTGAATCTGGCGGGGAAAAACTGCTTTTGGGTAGAGTAGCTAAAATTCCGGGAGGGAAGCGGCAAACCTTTTTGCAACAAAATATATGCGGAAGCATTGACACATTTCGCGCTTCTATGCTAAAATATTATGAAAAGATTCCAGACTTATAAAAGGAGACAGCACCATGCAGAAAAGCGCGATGTGCACCAAACTGAACAAGCAGTTCGCATCCGGTTTTGCCGTGGGTTCGTTGTTTCCTTTTTTTGTGGAATGAGCTTTTCCCTTTGCGGGGAAAAGTTTTTTTTTGCCCGTAAGCCGGAAAGCCGAACCAGACAAACGCAAATCAGGAGGGAACTGCGATGCTGCTTGTAAATGCTGTGAACACCGAAGGAAGACCGCTTGAGATTTTTGTAAAGGACGGCAGGATCGCTGCTGTAGGTCAGGAGCTGGAGGCACTGGCCGGGGAAAACGAAACGGTCATTGATGCCGGTGGGTTGACCGTGCTGCCCGCCTTTGTGGACCTGCACTGCCACTGGCGCACCCCGGGCTTTGAGTACAAGGAGGACATCGAGACCGGCAGCCGCGCCGCAGCCGCCGGCGGTTACACCTTCGTGAACCTGATGCCCAACACAAAGCCGGTGTGCTCTTCTGCGGCACAGGCGTTCATGGTGGAGCGGAAGGCTGCCGAAGTAGGTCTGTGCGATGTGAACCAGACCGTCTCCATCACCGAGAACTTTGACGGTGTGAGCATCGACCACCTCAAGACCCTGCCTGCCGGTGTGAAGTTCATCACCGAGGACGGCCACGGCGTGCAGGACAATGCCACCATGGCAAAGGCTTTCGCCATCTGCACCCAGAAGGATATCACCGTGATGAGCCACGCCGAGGATATGGAGATCAGCCCGTGGGACTACCGTCTGGCTGAGGACATCGAGACGGTGCGCAACTGCTGGCTGAGCGAATACTACCAGACCAAGCTGCACATGTGCCACGTGTCCACCCGCGGTGCGCTGGATGCCATCCAGATGGCAAAGCTGCGGGGGGCGCCCGTCACCTGCGAGGTGACCCCGCACCACCTGTGGTTCACCAATGATACCTGCGATTACCGTGTGAACCCGCCCATCCGCACCGCCGACGATGTGCAGGCGCTGGTGGACGGCATCCGCACCGGCATCGTGGACGCCATTGCCACCGACCACGCCCCTCACTCCGAAGAGGACAAGCTGAAGGGCATGGCCGGTATGGTGGGCAGCGAGACCGCCTTCGGCGTCTGCTACACCAAGCTCTGCAAGCAGGAAGGCCTGCCGCTGGAGGTGCTGGTGCACCTGATGAGCACCCGCCCGGCAGAAATTCTGGGCCTTGCCAAGGGTCAGCTGGAGCCGGGCTACGATGCCGACATGGTGCTGGTGGATCTGAATACCCCCTACACCGTGGACAAGGACAAGCTGCACTCCAAATCTCACAACACCCCGTTCGACGGCGCTGAGCTGTACGGCAAGGTGTGCGCCACCATCAAGGGCGGCAAGCTGACCTATCAGGCAGAGGATTGAAAAAACAATACTATATAAGATAAGAATCAATAAGAGAGCAAACAGGAGGAACCCACAATGACCAACATGGATAAGCTTTACGAAGCAGTGGAAGCTCGCGGCCCGGTGTGCGTAGGTCTGGATACCGATTTCAGCTACCTGCCCGCCGACTTCGTGGACAGCACCCTGACGAAGGGCGAGAACATCGTGCGCTTCAACAGGAAGCTCATCGATGCCACCAAGGCCGTGGCAGGCTGCTACAAGGTGCAGATCGCTTACTACGAGTCTCTGGGCCTTGAGGGCATGAAGGCCTACGCCGACACCCTGAAGGCTGTGCGCGAGGTCGGTGTGCCGGTGATCGCCGACATCAAGCGCGGCGACATTGCCAAGACCGCCGAGATGTACGCCATGGGTCACTTTACCGGCGATTTCGAGAGTGATTTCGTCACGCTGGCACCCTATATGGGTCTGGACTCCATCAGCCCCTACCTGCCCTACGCCGAAAAGCAGGGCAAGGGCATGTTTGTGCTCTGCCGCACCTCCAACGGCGGTGCCAAGGACTTTGAGTACGAGAAGCTGGCCGACGGCCGCCACGTCTACGATCTGGTGGGCGACAAGCTGAACGCTCTGGGCAAGGACTACATGGGCGAGCACGGCTACTCCTCCATCGGTCTGGTCATCGGCGGCACCCACATCGAGGAGGCCACCGAGATCCGTGCAAAGTATCAGGACAGCTTCTTCCTGATCCCCGGCTACGGCGCACAGGGCGGCAAGGCCGAGGACATTGCTCAGTACCTCACCAAGGGCAACGGCGGCGTGGTCAACTCCAGCCGCGGCATCCTGCTGGCCTATAAGAAGCAGCCGGGCACTGCCTTTGACGAAGCCGCTTACAACGAATGTGTGAATATGAAGGAGGCCATTGCTCATGCGTGCAGCCTGCTGTGAAGCCACTGTCCTGCGCAATGAGGTCATTGCCCCGGACATCCGTCTGCTGACGGTGGTCTGGCCGGACCGCGACCACGCACCCCACGCAGGCCAGTTCTTTACCCTGCGTGCATGGGGCGCAGACGAAGCCCCCTTCCTGTCCCGGCCCATCAGTGTGCACCGCTGGAACCCGGACAGCAGCACCATCGAGTTTTTGTATCAGGTGGTGGGCGAGGGCACTGAAAAGATCGCGCAGCTCAAAATGAAGGATACCTTCCAGCTCACCGGCCCTATGGGCAACGGCTTTGATGTGCCGGACATCCTGAGCAAGTACAAAAAGATCGCTGTGGTGGGCGGCGGCATCGGCACCGCGCCCATGTTCCAGCTCACCCGTGAACTGGCAGCGGCAGGTGTGAAGCCGGATGTGTTCTTCGGCTTCCGGGATGCCCCCTACTGCATGGAGGAGTACCGCGAGATCGCAAACCTTGTCAAGGTGTCCACCGACACCGGCGCAGTGGGCTTCCACGGCTTTGTCACCCAGCTGTACGACCCCGCCGACTACGATGTGGTGCTGGTGTGCGGCCCCACGGTCATGATGAAGAACGCCGCCCGCCTGTGTGCCGAGAAGGGTACCCCCTGCTTTGTGAGCATGGAAAAGAAGATGGCCTGCGGCATTGGTGCCTGCCTTGGCTGCACCTGCGAGACCAGAGGCGGCGAGGGCAAGAGCGTGTGCAAGAACGGCCCGGTATTTGATGCAACGGAGGTGTTCTTCTGATGGCTGACCTGAAAACCAACCTGCTGGGCTTTGTGATGAACAGCCCGGTCATCGGCGCATCCGGTACTGTGGGCTACGGTGTGGAGTACGAAGAGCTGGCAGACTTTGCCAAGATCGGCGGCATCTCCGGCAAGGGCCTGACCCTGCACGGCCAGTACGGCAACAAGGGCGAGCGCCTGTGGGAGACCCCCTCCGGCCTCATCAACAGCATCGGCCTGCAGAACCCCGGCGTGCAGCACTTCATTGACGTGGAGCTGCCCGAGATGCTGGAACTGAAGCAGAAGTACGGCACGGTGGCCATTGCCAACCTTGGTGGCCACAGCGAGGAAGAGTATGTGGAAGGTGCCGCGATGCTGAGCGACAGCGCAGTGGACATCGTGGAGCTGAACATCTCCTGCCCCAACGTCAAGGTGGGCGGCATGGCCTACGGCGTGAAAGCCGAAGCTGCCGGTGAGGTGGTGCGCATGGTGCGCGCTGCCTGCAAAAAGCCCCTGATGGTCAAGCTGAGCCCGCAGGCCGAGAACATCCCTGAGATGTGCAAGGCTGTGGAAGCCGCCGGCGCGGACGCCATCAGCCTGACCAACACCTTCCAGGCCTGCGCCATTGATCTGGAAAAGCGCCGCCCGGTGTTCAACAACATCTTTGCGGGCCTGTCCGGCCCGGCGGTGCGGCCCATCGCCTTGCGCATGGTGTGGCAGGCCGTGGGCGCTGTGAACATCCCGGTGGTGGGTCTGGGCGGCATCGCCACGGGCCGTGACGCACTGGAGTTCATCATGGCCGGTGCTGCGGCGGTGCAGGTGGGTGCCGCAAACTTTGCCAACCCCCGCGCCATGGAGACCATTGCCGACGAGATGGCTGCATGGATGGACAAGAACGGCGTGAAAACGCTGGACGAGATCCGCGGATGTGCCCGGAATGCTGAATAATCCAATTGATGTACCAGCATAAACACTGATTTATACGTATAAAAACAAAGCTACTGCATAAATTTGCAAATCACGCAAAAGCGTGGTACAATACCGTTCAAAAGACATTTTTATAAAAGAGAGGGAGAAGTACAATGAGTGAAGCACTTGAGATCCTGAAGAGCTGTGACGCGTTCCTGGAAGGTCACTTCCTGCTGTCCTCCGGCCGCCATTCCAGCGCATACTGCCAGATGGCTTATCTGCAGCAGTACCCCGACCGCTGCGCCGAGGTCATGAAGAGCGTGGCAGATAAGGTCAAGGAAATGGACGTGGATGTGATCGTCGGCCCGGCCATGGGCGGCATCGTGTACGCCTACGAGCTGGCCCGCCAGACCGGCAAGCGCGCCATCTTTACCGAGCGCGTGGACAATGTGATGACCCTGAAGCGCTTCGCCATCCACCCGGGTGAGAAGTGCCTCATCGCTGAGGACGTGGTCACCACCGGCATCTCCTCTCTGGAGACCAAGCGCGTGATCGAAGAGAACGGCGGCATCTGCGTGGGCATCACCTGCGTGGTGGACCGCACCAAGCCCGAGGCTCCGTCTCCCATTCCCATCGTGGCAAGCGCCCTCAAGCTGGATCTGCCCAACTACGCACCGGAAGAGTGCCCCATCTGCAAGGAAGGCAAGCTGCCGCTGGTGCATCTGGGCAGCCGCAAGATGAAGCAGGAAGCAAAGCAGACCCTGTAATGTGTTGAAACGAGGAAAACTATGAACGCATATCTTCTTTTGGCAAATGGCATGGTCTTTGCCGGCCAGTCGGTGGGTGCCGAGGGCGTCACCGTGGGCGAGGTGGTCTTTGCCACCGGCATGGTGGGCTTTCAGGAGACCCTGACCGACCCCAGCTACTATGGCCAGATCATCACCCAGACCTACCCCCTTATCGGCAACTACGGCATGAATAAGGACGACATGGAGTCCGACCGCATCTGGGCAAAGGGCTACATCGTGCGCGAGGCCTGCACCACCCCCTCCAACTGGCGCTGCGAGGAAACGCTGGACAGCTTTTTGAAAAAGAACAACACCATCGGCATTGAGGGCATCGACACCCGCCACCTGACCCGCATCATCCGCGAGAGCGGTGTGATGAACGGTGCCATCCTGACCACCTTTGATCCCGCCGACCCGGCCAACAAGGCCGAGACCGAGGCTCTGCTGGCTCAGATCCGCGCCTACGCCGTCACCGATGCGGTGAAGAACGTTACCTGTGAAAAGCCCGAGGTGTTCAACCCGCAGGGCGAGACCCATATCGTGCTGATGCACTACGGCTGCAAGCGCAACATCGTGCGCTGTCTTGTCAAGCGCGGCTGCAAGGTGACGGTCATGCCCGCCTTTGCAACGGCAGAGGAGATCAAGGCCCTTGCTCCGGACGGCATCATGCTGTCCAATGGTCCCGGCGACCCGGCGGAACCCGTGGAGGTCATCGAGAACCTCAAGCACATCTTTGAGCTGAACATCCCTACCTTCGGCATCTGTCTGGGCCACCAGCTGAGTGCTCTGGCAGCCGGTGCCAAGACCATGAAGCTCAAATACGGCCACCGCGGTGCCAACCAGCCCGTGACCGACTTTGAGTCCGGCCGCACCTTCATCACCAGCCAGAACCACGGCTACGCTGTGGTGGGCGACGAGCTGCCCGCCGAGATGGGCGAGGTGGCACAGGTGAACGCCAACGACGGCACCTGTGAGGGCATCAAGTACAAGAAGTGGAACTGCTTTACCGTGCAGTTCCACCCGGAAGCAAACGGCGGCCCCAAGGATACCGAGTTTCTGTTCGACCGCTTCCTGAACAACGTCAAAGCAGCAAAAAAGGAGGCACGCTGAAATGCCGAAGGACCCTAGAATCAAGAAGGTGCTGGTCATTGGCTCCGGCCCCATCATCATTGGCCAGGCTGCGGAGTTCGACTACTCCGGCACGCAGGCCTGCCGCGCCCTGAAGGCAGAGGGCATCGAGACCGTTCTGCTGAACTCCAACCCCGCAACCATCATGACCGACCCGGATGTGGCCGACCATGTTTACATCGAGCCCATGACGCTGGAAGTCGTGGAGCGCATTCTGGACATTGAAAAGCCGGACTCCGTGCTGCCGAACCTCGGCGGTCAGATGGGCCTGAATCTGTCCATGGAGCTGGCCCGCTCCGGCTATCTGGACCGCACCGGCATCCGTCTGCTGGCCTGCAAGCCCGAGACCATCGACCGTGCCGAGGACCGCGAGCTGTTCAAGGAGACCATGGAAAAGCTGCACCAGCCCATCATCCCCTCTGAGGTGGTGGAGACGCTGCAGGATGCTCTGGCCTGTGCAGACCGCATCGGCTACCCGGTCATCGTGCGCCCGGCCTTTACCATGGGCGGCACCGGCGGCGGCATCTGCGAGACCCGCGAAAAGCTCATCGAGATCGGCACCAACGGCCTGCGCCTTTCCCCCATCCATCAGATTCTTGTGGAAAAGTGCATCGCCGGCTGGAAAGAGATCGAGTATGAGGTCATGCGCGACCACAAGGGCAACGTGATCACCGTGTGTAACATGGAGAACCTGGACCCTGTGGGCATCCACACCGGCGACTCGGTGGTCGTGGCTCCCTCCCAGACCCTGACTGACCACGAATACCAGATGCTGCGCACCGCTGCTCTGGACATCATTACCGAGCTGGGCATCGAAGGCGGCTGCAACTGCCAGTTCGCCCTCAAGCCGGACAGCTTTGACTATGCGGTCATCGAGGTCAACCCCCGTGTGTCCCGTTCTTCCGCACTGGCTTCCAAGGCCACCGGCTATCCCATTGCCAAGGTGGCTACCAAGATCGCCATTGGCTACACGCTGGACGAGATCACCAACGATGTCACCGGCAAGACCTGCGCCTGCTTTGAGCCTGCGCTGGACTACATCGTGGTCAAGTACCCGAAGTGGCCCTTTGATAAGTTCGTCTACGCCGACAAGTCTCTGGGCACCCAGATGATGGCCACCGGCGAGGTGATGAGCATTGGCAATAGCTTTGAGGCTGCCATGATGAAGGCGGTCTCCTCCATCGAGCTGGGTATGGACACCCTGACCCACAAGCCCTTTGAAGAGCTGACCGATGACGAGATCGTGGCTCACATGCATGTTCAGGACGCGGAGCGCGTGTTCTGCGTGTACGAGGCCCTCAAGCGCGGCATCGACCACCAGACCATCTACCGCATCACCAAGATCGACTGGTGGTTCCTGGACAAGATGCAGCATCTGGCAGATCTGGAAAATGGTCTTGCCAAGTGCAACGGCGTGCTGACCGAAGAACAGTACAAGACTGCCAAGAAGTACGGCTTCCAGGATAAGACCATCAAGCGTCTGGCTCAGGTGGACACCCTGCCCGTGGAGAACTACCGCGCCGGCTTCAAGATGGTGGATACCTGTGCTGCCGAGTTCTCGGCCAACACCCCCTATTTCTACTCCACCTACGACGGCGACAACGAAGCTGCTGAGTTCATTGCCGAGAAGGAAGCCGAAGCATCTGCCAAGGGCGAGCCCAGGAAAAAGAAGGTTCTGGTCTTTGGTTCCGGCCCCATCCGCATCGGTCAGGGCATCGAATTCGACTACTGCTCGGTGCACTGTGTGTGGACCCTGAAGAAGCACGGCTGCGAAGCCATCCTGGTAAACAACAACCCCGAGACCGTCTCCACCGACTTTGACACCGGCGACCGTCTGTACTTCGACCCGCTGAACCCGGAGAGCGTGGACAACATCATTGCCACCGAGAAGCCGGATGCCTGCGTGGTGCAGTTCGGCGGCCAGACCGCCATCAAGCTGGCAAAGCACATGGACGAGATCGGCCTGCCCATTCTGGGCACCCCGGCAGATGCCATCGATGAAGCGGAGGACCGTGAGCGCTTCGATGAGCTGCTGGAGCGCTGCAAGATCCCCCGCGCACCGGGCCGCACTGTCTTTAATCTGGACGAGGCTCTGGCTGCCGCCGACGAGATCGGCCTGCCGGTGCTGATGCGTCCCTCCTACGTGCTGGGCGGTCAGAACATGATCGTGGCCTACACCAAGGCGGACGTGATCGAGTACATGGGCGTTATCACCGAGCATGTGGACATGGATCACCCTGTGCTGCTGGATAAGTATATTCTGGGCACCGAGTGCGAAGTGGATGCCATCTGCGATGGCGAGAACTTCCTGATCCCCGGCATCATGGAGCAGGTGGAGCGCACCGGCGTGCACTCCGGCGACTCCATCTGCGTCTACCCGGCACAGCACCTGACTCAGGCCGAGATCGACACCATGGTGGATTACACCGGCCGCTTTGCCCGCGAGCTGCATGTCACCGGTCTGGTGAACGTGCAGTACGCAGTTTCCAACGGCAAGGTGTACGTTATTGAGGTGAACCCCCGTTCCTCCCGTACCGTGCCGTATATCTCCAAGGTCACCGGCGTGCCCATGGTGGATCTGGCGGTGCGCTGTTGTCTGGGCGAAAAGCTGGCAGATATGGGCTACGGCACCGGCCTGCACCCCAACGCACCCTATGTGGCCGTCAAGGTGCCTGTGTTCAGCTTTGAAAAGCTGCACGGTGTGGATACCCAGTTTGGCCCCGAGATGAAGTCCACCGGCGAAGTGCTGGGCATTGCCCCCAACTACCACGATGCCCTGCTCAAGGGCCTCATCGGCGCGGGCTACACCTTCAAGACCCCCGGCCCTGCAAGCTGCTGCATCTTTACCGTGAAGGACAGCGACAAGCCGGAGTTCGTGGATATCGCATGGAAGCTCAAGAGCATGGGCTACAAGCTGTACGGTACCTCCGGCACCTGCGCATGGCTCAACAAGCACATGGTGCCCTGCAACGAGGTGCGCAATATGTCCGGCGAGTCGCCCAACATCGTGGACCTGCTGCAGAGCGGTCTGGTGGATTATGTGTTCTCTACCAGCGCTAAGGGCCGTGACCCCAAGCGCGACTCCGTCCGCCTGCGCCGCAAGGCTGTGGAGCTGAGCATCCCCTGCATCACCGCAGTGGATACCGCCAACGCTCTGGTGAACTGCCTGCGCAGTGATCACAGTCTGGAAAATATCCCGCTGGTGGATATTGCCACCCTGTATCACCGCAAATAATTACCTCACGAATTACCCGTAAAATGCTTTTTTGCAGCGCCCGCCAAAACAGCGGGCGCTGTATTTGTGAAGGACGGATAGAGATTACATAAGTTCGTGCGCAATAAATGACGTTTTGTGCGCAATCTGTCGCAAACAGTGTGTGAATTATGTTATACTCAACAACGCAAAATTTGCCAAAAGACGTTACTTTTGGACACTCCAGGAGGATATAGATACATGACCCGTTCCCAGATGATCGAGACTGTGGCACGCAAGACCGGCTTCACCGAAGCACAGGTCGAGACCACGATGGATGCAATGTTTGACCAGATCGCCGACTGCCTGCGCGCAGACGAGAAGGTGACCATCGCAGGCTTTGGCCGTTTTGAGATGCGTCCCCGCAAGCCCAAGGCCTACACCAACCCCAAGACCAAGGTTTCCAGCCGTCTGGAGTCCACCTCCATCCCCGGCTTCAAGGCCAGCGGCCGCTTCAAGCAGAAGCTGGAAGCAGGCAAGAAGAGCGTGGAAGAGACCGCCTGATCTTTGTGCATTGAGGACCGTACCCGTGACCCCGGGTGCGGTTCTTTTTGTTTCTCTGCTGACAAGTGCGGCATTTCATGCTATACTGGGTTCAGAATATAAAACGACAAAGGAACGGAGAATCAGATGCTTTACAGTGAGTTGCAGTGCAGCGATGCCATCCACAAGGCCGTGGAGCGCATGGGCTTTGCCGAAATGACCGAAATTCAGGAAAAGACCATCCCTGTCATGATGGCGGGCTATGACGTGATCGCAAAAGCCCCCACCGGCACCGGCAAGACCTGTGCCTTCGGCATCCCGGTGGCGGAGCATATCCTCCCGGAAAACAAGTACCCGCAGGCCGTGATCATGGCCCCCACCCGGGAGCTGGCCCAGCAGATCGCGCAGGAGCTGGAAGAGCTGACCTATTTTATGCCCGAAGTGCAGGTGGCCTGCGTGTACGGCGGTGCCAACATGGAAAAGCAGGCAAAGCGCCTTGCCGAGGGCTGCCAGATCGTGGTGGCAACGCCGGGCCGTCTGATGGACCACTACAAGCACCATTCCATTGATATCTCCCATGTGACCCAGATCGTGCTGGATGAAGCCGACGAAATGCTGAACATGGGCTTCTATAAGGATGTGCGGCATATCATTGAAATGATGAAGGCCCGCAAGTCCCTCTCCATGTTCTCGGCCACCATCAGCCGCGAGGTAATGGACATCGGCTGGCTGTACCAGCACAACGCCGAGGAGATCACCGTCCAGCCCAAGGAAGAAAGCCAGCCCAAGATCACCCAGTATATGCTGGAGACCTCCGGCCGCAACAAGCTTTCCGACCTTGCACAGATCATCATTGGTGAGAGCTACAAGCGGGTGATGGTGTTCTGCGATACCAAGTTCAACACGGCCACTCTGGCCAACCAGCTGGCACGGCTGGGCTTCTCGGTGGATTGTCTGCACGGCGACCTCTCCCAGAAGGAGCGCAACCAGATCATGCAGAACTTCCGGGACGGCAAGCTGGCCATTCTGGTAGCCACCGACGTTGCCGCCCGCGGCATCGATGTTTCGGATGTGGATGCCGTGATCAACTACGATGTGCCCAGTGAGAACGAACATTACACCCACCGCATCGGCCGCACCGGTCGTGCCAAAAAGGAGGGCGTGAGCTACCTGTTCTATGTGCCGGAGGAGAAAAAGCGGGTGCAGGAGCTGCTGCGCCTGACCCGCAATACCGACCTGTGCACCCCGGTGCACTTCGACTTCAACCATGAGCACATTGTGGTGGAGAAAAAGCAGGACAGCGCCGACCGGTTCCAGATCAAGTGCTACTTCTGATAAAATAAGAACTCCTTCAGTCTCGCATTCGCTCGCCAGCTCCCTCAAGGAGGGAGCCTTTGGCAGTGCGGCAAAGTTTTATGTTTTGCCAAAGGCCCCATCTCCGAGGGGGCTGTCTGCGAAGCAGACTGGGGGAGTCTCACTTTTCTATTAAAATCTATTGACCTTCCCCTTTCTGGAAGGTGTAACATAGGCACGTAAGGAGGCACCGGAGCCATGAAGATCAACGAAGTGGAAGCCGCTGTGGGCGTGACCAAAAAGAACATCCGCTTTTACGAGGAGGAGGGGCTCATTACCCCCAGCCGCGAGCCGGGCAACGGCTACCGCAGCTACTCGCAGGCGGACGTGGAACGCCTGCGCCGCATCAAGCTGCTGCGCAAGCTGGATGTGCCGCTGGCCGAGATCCGGGAAATGCTGGAAGGGCAGAAGACGCTGGCCGAGGGAATGGCCCAGCAGCTGGAACGTCTGAGCACCCGCCGCAAGGATCTGGACGAAGCCATCGGCTTCTGTACCGTATTGGAAAAGGCTTCCGGAAACCTTGAAGAACTGGATGTGGAGCAGACGCTTGCGCGCCTTGCTGCACGGGAGGAACAGGGAGTGACCTTTGTGAACATTGAACGCACAGACCGAAAAGGCGAGCGCATCCGCGGTGCCTGTATCGGCGCTGCCCTTTTTGTGGCGCTGATGGCTTTTGTGATCGCAACGATGGCGTGGGCCTTTTACAGCGACCCGCAGGAAGCGCCGCCGCTGCCGCTGCTCATCGTATTGTTCGGCATCCCGGTGGGGTGCATCGTGGGCACGCTAAAGGTGTTGCTGGAACGCATTGAAGAGATCGGAAAGGGAGAAGAAGATGCTTATCGTAACTATTAACGAGGTACCCGGCAAAAAGCTGGAAGCGCTGGGTGTGGTGCGCGGCAGCACGGTGCAGAGCCGCAATCTGGGCCACGATCTGATGGCGGGGTTCCGCACGCTGGTGGGCGGTGAAGTGACCGATTACGCGGATATGCTCACCGAAGCCCGGCAGATTGCCACAGGACGCATGGTCAAGGATGCAGAGGCCCTTGGAGCGGATGCAGTTGTAGGAATGCGCTACGCTTCCGCCAGCGTCATGCAGGGCGCGGCAGAAGTCATTGCTTATGGAACGGCGGTGAAGTTCGTATGACCACAAAAGAAAAGCAGGGCTTCGGCCTTTATTTCCTGTTAGCATTTGGTCTGGCATGGCTGTGTCAGGTCGGCGGCTGCATGGCGCTGCTGCAAAAGCAGAATGCCGTGCTGTATCAGTTGGCGCTGGTCGCCACCATGCTCTGCCCGCTTCTGGCGGTGCTGCTGGTGCAAAAGGTCTTTCTGCGCCAGCCCACCGGCATCGGCTGGAGGGTGCAGGGCAAGCGCCGCTACTGGCTGGCGGCGTGGTTCGGCCCGGCGGTATTCACGGTGCTGGCCGCAGTGCTCTATTTTGCGGTGTTCCCGCATCGACTGGACCTCTCCGGCAGCTGGCTGGCAGCGGCCTACGGCGGCGAGATGGACGCTCAGACCCTGCGCAGGGAGCTGGGCGTATCCAACCTTGGCTACATGCTGGAAACAGGTCTGTTCGCGGTCACGCTGGCTCCGGTCATCAATATGTTCGCAGCTTTGGGCGAGGAAGCCGGCTGGCGCGGCTACATGATGCCCCGCCTGAAGGAGCAGTTCGGTCTTCTGAATAGCCGTCTGCTGGGCGGCGTTGTGTGGGGCGTCTGGCATTGGCCTCTGATGCTGCTGGTGGGCTACGAATACGGCACCAACTACTTGGGTGCGCCAGTGCTGGGCCTTTTCGTGTGGTGCATAGTCTGCTTTGCGCTCAATACCCTGTTGGACTGGCTCTATGAAAAGACCGGGTGCATCTGGGTTCCGTCCATCGCACACGGCGCATTCAATGCGGTGGCAGCGCTGTTTGTGGTTTTGACGAACCCGGCAGACAGCTATTACAATGTATTGGGTCCGGCACCCATTGGCCTGATCGGAATGCTGCCCATGCTGGCTGCTGCAGTCTGGCTGACCCTGCGAAGATCCTGAAAACCTGAATAGTTCCGGGAGAGGACTCTTCCGCTTTTGCCGCCGCAGCTGCAAAGCAGCTGCGGCGCAGTTTTTCCTGCGGCCTGCTGCTGTTTTGGGGTGCACGCAAAAAATTGGAAAAAATCTGTCAAAAAGTGTTGACAAGGAGGCGGGGGTGTGGTATTATACTTGAGCGCCAAGCGCTGAGGCAAAAGAATGACTTCCAGAGCCTCAGCAGGAAGCCCTTGAAAAGAACCAATAGACGCTGAAAAGTTCCAGTTTGTTCTGAGAAACTTCTTGGATGTCCAAGTTCAGAAAGTTCAAAAGCTTCTAAAAAATAAGGCTTGACAAAAAACCACTTCGGTGGTACAATAAACAGGTCGTCA
>NZ_QVGZ01000008.1:0-392 GCF_003603345.1 Faecalibacterium sp. AM43-5AT | reverse complement strand
ACTTCGGTGGTAAAATAAACAGGTCGTCAGCCGAAAGGCTGAGGCGCACAGGACCTTGAAAATTGAACAATATCGAAAAAACTTGTAAGGAACCTTTTAAGTGTTTGGAAAAACACTAAAAACAATTCCAAAAGTAATTCACACAGGACGCAAGCGATTGCGTGCTGAGCGAACAAGATTTAACACTTTTAAGTGATAAATATCATTTATAAAGAGTTTGATCCTGGCTCAGGACGAACGCTGGCGGCGCGCCTAACACATGCAAGTCGAACGAGCGAGAGAGAGCTTGCTTTCTCGAGCGAGTGGCGAACGGGTGAGTAACGCGTGAGGAACCTGCCTCAAAGAGGGGGACAACAGTTGGAAACGACTGCTAATACCGCATAAGCCCACGG
>NZ_QVGZ01000007.1:153290-161204 GCF_003603345.1 Faecalibacterium sp. AM43-5AT | reverse complement strand
TCGTCTGCTGCTTCGTGGTGTGCGCAGGCGTATTGCTCATAGGCAGACCTCCAATTCCTTGTAACCGAACGCCTGTAACCGGGCAGGAAAACTCTCTTTTTCTGCACACAGGGCATTCGATGGGCTTTATACTTTTTCTTATCTTTTTAAGGTTACATGGTTACAGAAAGTGGAAAATGCAGCAGTCATGCGGCTTTTGCGCTGTAACTGCTGCGTAACCGAATCTGTAACTGACCGTGTAACCGCTGTCCATCAGAAGGGAAAGCCCAGCTGCTTGGCTTCCGCATCCGTTATTTCGGAGAAATCTTCAGCCCCGGTTTCGGGGCTGGTTACGCGCTCCCAGCCTTTCTGGACACCGTACTTCGGGTAACGCTTGGCAGTCTTGTGAGCCTGCCAGCCTTGGATATCGCCGCGCGAAATTCCTGTGTTCATAATCTCGCAGATAGCACGGGTCTCCCATTCTGCCGGAATGTTGGTGTTGCCCAGCGCCTCCGCATAGAGCTGCTTGGAACACACCCGGTCCCCTGTGTAGTCCTCCAGAAAAGCATAGATCATGCCAGCCTGCGCATCCTCCTGCATAAAGTCCTGCTGATGGGCTTGCAGGGTTTCCTGCATGGCAGGGCTGAACGCCAGCTTATAATTGCCGCTGTTGTAGATGGTCATGGCTTCTGCCCAGAGCTGGTCAATATAGGCGCGGGATTCCTCCTCGTTGTCCAGAATGTGGACTTCGGCCAGTTCCGCATCCACCGGGACAGGAATGAAGCGGCGGTTGCCCGTGCGGTCACGGGGCAAAAAATCCTGCCGGTTGGTCGTGCCAGCAAAGACGCACTGGCGCAGACGGTCGGCAGGATGGGTCTCGTAGGGGATTTTATAGGTTTCCTTCTGCTTGCTGAGAAAGCTCTTGATCTCCTCGATGCTCTTGGCATTGGCGGTGGCGATCATCTCCGACATTTCGATGATCCAGTGGCCTTGCAGCTTTCGGTACACGTTGTCATCGTCCAGCCGCCGCAGGTCATCCGAAAACCATTCATCCTTGACTGCCAGCAACCGGAAGAAGGTGGACTTTCCCGCACCTTGCCCGCCCACCAGACAGAGCATGGTCTCAAATTTGCATCCCGGCTGGAACACGCGCTTAATGGCTCCCAGCAAGAAAATCTTCATGGCTTCGCAAGTGTATTCGTCCTCCGCAGCACCGAGGAAGTGGTGCAGGACGTGGGCTATCCGCTCTGTTCCATCCCATTTCAGACTGTTCAGATAGTCCCGGATGGGATGATAGCGGTTCTCGTTGGCAACGATGCGGATAGCAGATTCGATTTTCTTTTCGCTGGAGATGCCGTATTTTTCCATTCGGCGCAGAATATACTTCATGTCGGTATCGTTCAGGGTCTTGCCGGAGCGAGACCACCCCACAGGCTTTACAATGTCGATGCGCTCGCTCAACAGGTTCAGCCGGATGGCATCGGCAAGCACATGGTCGTTCTGCAGAATCGTAATGCAGTTCTGGATCGTTCGCTGGATCTCTCCGTTGGAGTGCTTGGTCAGCATTTCTTTCACATCTTCAACGGTTCGGGGAGTACGTTCTTCGTTGACTTCTTTGCTCAATAAACATCACCTCGTATTTCTGACTTCTCGGCAGTAGGCGGTGCAGATGGTTTCCGTTGCGTCTGTTCTGCCTGCAAACGGTTCAGCAGCTGCAGAACAGAATCCCGTGCTTTCTCCTTGACCTGCTCCTTGCCCTTCTGCCGGACATCCGGCTTCAGGAGCTTTTCCTGCAAACGAGTGGCGGTGGTCTGCATGGTCTTGAGGAACTTGTCCAGCACTGTATCTAACCGATGGGCGGCGTACTCTCTCGTGGGCTGCGGAGCCTTGCGCTCCGGGGACAGCACCCACTTTTTCGTGTCCTCGATCATCTGCATATCTTCCTTCCGGGTCTCGGTGCGGACGGTCTCTGTCACCACTTCTACCGCCTTGTCGTAGGCTGCTGCTGAAACATCTTCCAGCAGGGTCTCCATATCCGATACTTTCAGGGTCAGCTCATCCAGTCTGTTCTGCTGGGCGGAAAGCAGCTCCTTCTGCTTGGCAAGGATAAAGTCCTGCTTTTCCAGATACTTGCGGCTGCCGTACTCCGCTTCTTCCTCCAATTCCAGCCCATGCCGTTTGGCAATGTCAAACAGCATCTTCCGGCAGGCGGCATCGAAAGTGATCTTGCGGTTGTTGCGGCGGCTGAGGGGCTTAGCCGGGTCGGGCAGATCAAAACCCAACGCTTCCAGTGCCTTTTCCTGCTGGGGAGCTACCTCGCCGTACTTGTTCTCGCAGTCGAACACATGGCGTTCGTGGATGTGGGGTGTGCTTTCGTCCAGATGCAGCGCCCAGTCCAGCACATGAACGTGGTCGCCAAACTTGGTCTTGAACTCGTCAATGAACTCCGTGACGATGTTCAGCAAGTCCTCTGCCGAAGCGTGTTCGTCCAGCGTCCCAAGCTGGTAGATGGTCTCCTCCGGGCAGGTCTTGCGGCTGGACAGCAGGTCAGGAATGGAGCGATTACGCTCCGTGTGCCGAATCTTGGCGTTACGCTCATTTTGCCTTTCGATGAACTCCGAATAGTGGGTCTCGTAGAATTGACGTTCCACCTCCGAGAAGGTCGCCGCCAGATCGTCCGGGTCGGGTGGAGCGAGAACCGAACGGAAACCGTGAAAGCAGTCCCAGTAGATGTTGCCCTTGGCTCGTTCCGGGTCGATGTGCTCGCTGTTGGCAAGGTTGAAACTGCGGTCATTGTGTTTTGGGTTATAGGTGCCGTGGGTTCCGGCTCGTCCGTTGTGACGTGTTAATTTCAGATAGGCATCCCTCCGTTTCAACAGCTTGGCGGAGAGAACGCAGCAGCGGAGCTGCTGGATCTGCCGCCGTTTTGCGCCAGATAATACCCAGTAGGATATGACGCACAGCATCATATCACTGGGGCAAAGGACTACGTCCTCTGCACTCCTGCTCCGGGCAAGCTGTCTCGAATGGACAGCTCGTCCGGTTTTTCAGAGGGTCATTTTGACCCTCTGATTCCGTTACGGGTAAAATCAGGTGCCGGGTGGCGGCACCTGATTTTCAACGACCTTGAGGCGTTACAGGTAGAATCAGGTGGTCATTTTGGCCAACTGATTTTTACGGAGTGGGCGTACCGTATTACAGGTAAAACCGAAGTTCTCAAAATGATAACTCCGGTGGCTTCGTTACGGCTAAAATCAAGTTACGGAAAGCGTAACTTGATTTTAGATGACAGTCCAAATTCCCATTGTGGGGGATTGGGGAGTGAGCGATTAGGCGTTACGGTAAAGTGGTACTTTCCGAAATGGGAAGCACCACTTTACAGGATTGAAGCAGCATTCGCTTTACGCTGGCGGTAGTCTTTCTGCCGACAGGCATTGCTGCAATATCTGGCATCTGCCCGGATCGGCAAGAACTGCTCCCCACAGCAAGCGCAGGTGTAGGTTCCACGTTCAGCACGCTTTTTAAGGCTTTTCCGCAGATTCAGCATCTTGTGACCGCAGATTTGGAAACTGCAATATTTGCGGTTTCGGGTCTGGGTGTAGAGGACCTTGCGGCAGTATTCACACTGGATTCTGCGCACACTGGGGTCGCCATCAATGAAATATTCCATTAAGGTGTCCTGATTTTCGCGTTCCCATTGTTCTGTTGTCATAGGCATTCTCCTTTGGCTGTTACGGATATATGGTGGTTATCAAAATGGTAACCACCACTTTTACACAATAAAGCGTTACAATTATTTGGTTGATGGTCAAAATGACCACCAACTAAGCTTTCTCCGTTATGGCTGAGTGGTAAGTGGACATTTTGTCCATTTACCACTTCCAAGTGGTGAGTTACGTTTTTCGTAACCCACCATAGAACAACCATGTTACAGTAATCAGGTAGATACTGAAAAGCAGTATTCACCAGATTTCACCGTGACTCGACAAAATGTCAAGTCGAGGTCAACCGTAACACGAGCGGAATCAATGTGGACAATTTGTCTACATTGATTTAGGTTGCGGCAATTCACCTCATGTGGTCAAAATGTCCACATGAGGTGAGCCGTAACGCATAAGGTTTTTCTGGTGAATGACGCTTTGTGTCATTCACCATATCAACTGGCCATTTTGACCAGTTGATATTGGGTGTGCCGTTCTCCCTGCATGGATTTCCTGCCCCCTTCTGGCGACGTTTTCCGGCTCTCCCACTTGGGGGTCATCGCCGGGTATCCCATGCAGACGGTCATGCGGTTTTCAAGGTGCGGTGCCAGATTTGGCAATAAAAAATCGCCACACAACAACCTGAACCTGACCATCCCTTCCGGGATGGCCTTGGTTCGGGTTCGTTATGTAGCGATAGAAAGTTAAAAACTTGCTCCGGCTCCTTCGGGAGCCGAGCTGGAACTCTAAGTAAATATGTTATATTAAATTGTTGGAGTAGATTACCATAAAATCCGTACCGTGTCAACAAGAACTTTTGAAAACACGCCACTTTCGGCATGTTGCAAGAAAACACGTCAAAAACTTTAGCAAAAAGATAGAGGGCTGGACAGTGTCAGCCCTCTTGACATGATTCGAGAAAAACTCAAAAAGACTTCCGCAATTTTGAGTTATAATATTCGACATTTTTGCTGGTTCATGGTACACTACATCCAATCCACACGAATCAGTTGGAGGTGGTTGGGTTGCTTTCCCTGTACTTAGCTGTTCTTGACGATCAAAGCAGTGAAGAACAATTTATAGATGTATACAATACCTACAAGCGGCTGGTCTACCATACTGCTTACAAGATTATGGGCGATTCGTATCTGGCAGAGGATGTGCTGCAAGAGGTGTTTTTGTACGTTGCCAAAAATTTTTCTAAAATTCATCGAGAAAACTGTCACGAACTCGCCGCTTATCTCGTTAGTTGTAGTAGAAGCCGTGCATACGATATGCTTCGCAAGCAGCGAGAGAAACCACTGGAAGAAGTTCCAGACACACCAGATGACGCCCCGGTGCCGGATGATGCAGCAGTCAGCGCCGACAACATCGAACACCTGACAGAACTGATTGGACAGATGAAACCGATGTACCGTGACCCACTGCGCCTTTTGGCAATGGGCTACACCAACCGGGAGATTGCCAAATCGCTTGGACTGACGGACGAAGTGGTTCGGATGCGGCTTTTCCGTGGAAGAAAACTATTATGGAAGGAGTTGAACCACCATGAGTGAACGGACAGAAGTTTCTTTTGATGCAGCTTTGATGATGGCACTCCGTGCAGATGCACAGAAAGAACTGGACGAGCTGCCCACTCCGGCACAGCTTAAGGAACGCTACCCGGACACTTCCCGATGGGATGCTCGCCTGCAAGCGGCATTGCATAAACGCCGCCCTATGCTGAAACGGGTGCTTGCTGCAGCCCTGACGCTGGTAATTTTAACTCTCGGTGCGCTTGCAGTAAGCGCAGACTTCCGCAAGACAGTCTATACGATGATTCAGAAGTTCTTACCAATTGAGATGCAAGTCACTTATAAAGTTGAGGGAGAACCATTAGAGCAGCTTCCCGATGCGTATAGTGAACATTATGTACAAGTCGGATTTTGGCGTGACTATACGCAAGGCTATGATAAAAAGGAAACATTCTCTCATGCGTATGTTAATGCTGCCGGAGAAATCTATTTTGTGGATTGTTCAATTATAACCGCATACGGACAGATTGAAACATTCGATAATGAACATACCGTTTATACAACTGTAAAGATTGGAGATAAGGAAGCAACACTTGGAACAAGTGAGATTCCGGGGCAGGTCACCTGTTATATTTTGGTTTGGGAGGATGCTGGTGTTTCCTGCACAATTATGGGCGATGGTTCATTGGATGAGTTGATGAAGGTTGCAGAAAGTATTTATTAACGGCAAAATGCCTAGATATTTGTAGATGAGCACAAATGTGAGGATGGATTTTTGTTTAAGTAAACAAATTTGGGAAATCTTGCAACAAATGTGTTGGTTGCTGCGTTATCTAAGTAAAAGCTTCTGATGGAAACAAACGGGAGGTGTATGCTCTATATGAAAAGGAGCTTCATTGCAATTTCGGTTGCGACAATCATAGGATTGTCAGCTTGCGCAACAAAAGTATCCTCTTCAACTTCTATGAACTCTCCTATATCGACATCGGTGACAAGCGAGCAGGAATTTTTATCTAATCTTGAAAACGCCAGCACAAGCCAAATACTGCAAAAGCTTAAAGAATCGGATGGTGGGTATACAGAAGATTGCTTTTCGGTGTTGACAAATCGCCTTATCAAATTCCCTCAAGACACACTGTATGTGTTGAAATATGACAAACTGATGAATGATAAAGACTTTCAGCAGCTTGTTTTATCCGGCATAAAAACAGAGCTTCCCTATAGTGGGTCGGATGAAGAAAGAAATACGATTTATCAGTATCTGGAATCCATCACCGCTGATAAAGAATATGGACAAATCGCATCAGATATTTTAGGAGAACAAGCTGAAAACAAGGAGAAACCAAATCGGCAAATTGAATTTCAACCTGAAAAATCAGGACAAGCGAGCAGTGTTATTTCAATCGAACTTCCGCAAGGGTGGAAAATTCAAAAGAGAGAACAAACGCAACGTGCTGATAATAAACCGCTTGTTCTTGCAAGCCTGAATCCGTCTTATCCAGTATATGATATTTATGACAAAAATCATGAGTTGGTTGGCGCGGTTGGATACAGCACCTATGAACCATATGAAGGTGATAGAGATTCCGTGCAGATTGTTTACTCTGCACTTCGGCTAGGGTCGGTTTACAGGTTTGACACTGATAATAAATACAATGTGATACAAAGCACGGAACACGGAACGACTGCACTTACAACGGTGATTTTTCAAGATGGTGCAAGTTCAGAACCTGTGAACAATTTGGGGATTCTCGCTTATGATAACGAGAAAGAATGCTTTGTTGCAATTGAACTTGAATCAAGTTCTGTGTCGGAAAGTCAAGCATTAGAAATCGCAAAATCAATTCGCTTTTAGACATGATGGGAATAACAGTGTATAGGTGCCAGCAGATTAAGGAGAACAACTGGGAACAAAGTACCGTATTTTATGTCATTGCGGTACAGTCCTTGAAACCGGCAACACTCCGAGATACTTTGACAGCAAGCCAATGGAGCGGTATGTGTTTTTTTCTCTGGCATTTTTCGCTGTCATCTTTATGGAAATGCTGTCCGATTTATTGCTGGTTGCAGATCGCCGCACTGCATGGAAGGCATTAAATGGAAATGTCAGTGAAGCTAAATTTCACAATCTTCAGCAGATTGTCCTATGCGAAAATCAGAAAGGTTACATCGAGAAGAAACTTGCAAGTACGATGCGACTGGTTCTGATGATATGTGCAACTGCTGCATTTGTATGGTTCACTTTTTGGTATAAGGTTTTGTTATGAAAGAGATAATTATTATACCACATATTGGAATTGGACAATTAAAATTAGGCATGACATCAGATGAGTTAGAAAATGCTCTTCTACAAATGAAGAAACAGTGGTCGAATTCTTCTGATGAAGCAATGCAAATGGAGCGTTGTGCTGAAACTGGTGATCCTAATTTGATAACAGGACGATATATGGATAATGATTCGTTCTTTCTGGTGCAGTATCGGAACGGAAAAGCTACTGAAATCGGCATCCAGAGAGAGTTGTCTAAAGTGGCATCAATAAAATTGTTCGGGCTGGATATGTTTAATACAACCGCCGAGTGTATTATTGATAGCTTAATGAAAAAGGACAACGTTATTTGCAACGAAAAGGACTTGCAACTGGGAACGGAATATATTTTTCCCAAAATTGGAGTCCGACTCTGGAGAGAGCGAGCATTTCATCCCAAATTGTTGAAAGACC